>JAYVTN010000330.1:0-9238 GCA_043788785.1 Spartobacteria bacterium
TCGCCTCGGCTTTGGAGCGGGTTCAGAAGGCCAACGCGGCTTGGAAGCCCAACACGTGTGCGGTTTCGCTTCTGGATGAATTGGAGCGACTGGGGGCAATAGACCTCACCGACGTGCTGTGCGGGATCCTGGAACGCTCCAAATTCGCCTACATTCCTTTGGAAACGTACGATGTCGACCGGCAGATTGTGAAGATGCTCCCGGAGTCATTGACCTTGGGGCGTCTGATGATCCCCTTTGACGTCATGAGCCGTACCGTCATGATCGCCACGGCTAACCCCTTCGACGCCCGCGGCAAAGAAGCGGTCCAGCAACTCCTGGATTATCATCTGCAATGGCACGTGGCACCCCCGGCAGCCATTATCCGGGTTTTGGCTGAGACCTACCGCATTCAGGTGCCGGGAATGGAGCAGGCTCGCTAATGAAGGCTAAATCTTTTGGTGAACGTATAGCCGATGTCCTCATTGAGGACGGAATCCTATTACCCACTCAGTTGGAGGAAGTCTTGGGAATTCAAAAGCTTCAGGGCGGCCGGTTGCTCAAGCTGTTGACGGACAAGCAGTTTGTAACCGAACAGGACATGGTCATCGCCATGGGCCGCTGTTTGGACACGCCCCCCATTAACCTCTCCAAAGTGAGGGTTCCCGAGCAGCTTTTTGAATTGGTGCCCAAGGACATGGCAAGGGCCTACAAACTGGCACCGGTATGCCGGCTCGGGAACAAGCTGTTCGTGGCGATGTCCGACCCGCTTAACGTGCTAGCCTTGGACGACCTGCGCCAGCGCACGAAGCTGGAGATCGTGCCCATGATCACCACCGAGCGCTCTGTGTCGGAAGCTCTCAGTGGGGTTTCTGCAGGGACCTCGATGGATCAGGTCATCAAGAGTGCCGGCACGCTCGCGGACTCGCTCGAAGAGGTCAAATCCAACAGGGAAGAGATCGACCTGGATCGCCTCGCTGGGGAGAGCGAGGAAGCCCCGGTGGTCAAGATTGTTAATTTGATGCTCGTCCAGGCCATCAAGGAGAAAGCCTCGGATATCCATATCGAGCCTTTCGAGAAGATCTTAAAGCTGCGTTACCGTGTGGATGGCAATCTCATTGAGGCCAACTCTCCGCCCAAGGCCCTCCAGTTGCCCATTGCCTCGCGTATTAAAATCTTGGCTGGGTTGGACATCTCCGAACGGCGTTTGCCTCAGGACGGTCGATTCCGGATCCGTGTGGCAGGAAAGGAGATCGACCTGCGTATTTCCTTCTTGCCGACGGTGTACGGGGAAAAGATCGTGATCCGTCTGCTCGACAAAGGCGCGCTGAGCGGAAGTATTGACCAATTAGGGATGGATGAAGCCACGTTGGAGGTTTTCCGCAAAGCGGTGGACGCGCCCCATGGGATGATTTTGGTCACGGGCCCGACTGGTTCGGGCAAAACGACGACGCTCTATTCGGTGCTGAGTGAACTCAACAGTCCCGAGTACAATATCGTGACCGTTGAGGATCCTATCGAGTACCAGTTGCAAGGCATCAACCAAGTCGCTGTCAAAACCGAGATTGGTCTGGGGTTTGCCGAAGCGCTCCGCTCGATTCTGCGTCAGGATCCTGACATCGTGATGATCGGTGAGATTCGTGATAACGAGACGGCCAACATCGCGGTCAAGGCGGCACTGACCGGGCACCAGGTGCTGTCGACCCTGCATACCAACGACGCTGCGGGAGCGATTACCCGGTTGGATGACATGGGGATCGAGCCTTTCCTGATTTCCTCTTCCATTCTGCTGACCTGTGCCCAACGTCTGGTCCGGCGGGTCTGCCCCAATTGCCGCGAAGAGTTCACTCCGGAACGGGAGATGTTCGAGAAACTGGAGATGGAGTATGAGGAGGGAGCCGTCTTTTACCATGGAGTGGGCTGCGAACGCTGCAAACGGCGTGGATATGTGGGGCGGGCAGCCATCATCGAGGTCTTGCCGATTTCCGAGGCAATCCGGCGCTTGATCGTCAAGCGGGCCTCGGCGGCTGTCATCAAAGCCCAAGCCGTGACCGAGGGCATGAAGACGTTGCGGATGGTGGGCATAGATAAAGCCCGCCAAGGGGTGACCACCTTGGAAGAGGTGCTGCGGATCACTGCTGACGATCATTAGTGCGGCTTCGGCCCACCCGCGTGGGAAGCCGTTCCAGTAGGGTTCCATCCCTGACTTGCCATCGGGCGTCCTTAAAGCCTAGGATCCAGTGACTTCCTATGAGTAATCCCACCCCTAAGGCCGACGCGAAAAAGGTTTCCGTCAAAAATCCCGGCTCCCTCCAGCGTAAAAACTCCGCAGAAGTCGTTGACGGCTACGAGCGGGCTGCGAGTCGGGCGATGCTGCATGCCGTGGGGTTTACCCGTGAAGATTTTAAGAAGTCGCAAATCGGGATCGCGTCGACCTGGAGCATGGTAACGCCCTGCAACATGCACATCGACCAACTGGCGCGCCAGGCCGAAGCCGGGGTCAACGGGGATGGTGGCAAGGCGGTTATTTTCGGGACCATCACCATTTCGGACGGCATTTCGATGGGGACCGAGGGGATGAAATACTCCTTGGTATCGCGGGAAGTTATTGCTGACTCCATTGAGACAGTCGTGGGATGCCAAGGGTTCGACGGGATAGTGGCCATTGGAGGGTGCGATAAGAACATGCCGGGCTGCATCATGGCCATTGCGCGGTTGAATCGGCCGGCTGTGTTTGTCTATGGCGGCACGATCCTGCCTGGGTGTATCAGCGGGATATTGGCCGAGAAACGTCTGCGCAAGGAGCGGCGGGACCAGTTCGTGGGCAAAAACCTGGATGTGGTCTCGTGCTTTGAAGCGGTGGGCCAATATGCCAACCATCAAATCGATGAGCGCGAGTTGGCGTTGATCGAGGAGCAAGCCATTCCCGGTGCGGGTTCCTGTGGGGGGATGTACACGGCCAACACCATGGCGAGTGCCATTGAGGCCCTTGGCATGAGTTTGCCCAACAGCTCAGCCCAGAATGCCATTTCCCAAGCCAAATCGATGGATGCCCGGGCTGCTGGGGCTGCCGTTCTGGAGTTGATCAAGCGCGGGATCCGGCCTTCGGACATCATGACGCGGGCCGCCTTCGAGAATGCCATGACCCTAGTGATCGCTTTGGGAGGGTCCACCAACGCGGTTCTCCATCTTTTGGCGATGGCGCATGCTGCCAACGTGAAATTGGAGTTGGATGATTTTACCCGGATCGGCAAGCGGGTCCCTGTGCTGGCGGATCTCAAACCCAGTGGCCGCTATATGATGAGTGAGTTGGTGGCCATCGGCGGACAGACGCCCTTGATGAAGATCCTCCTCGAAGCGGGCCTTCTCCATGGCGACTGCATGACGGTGACGGGCAAGACCTTGGCCGAGAACCTGCGCCGGGTGAAGCCGTATCCGAAAAACCAGGATATCATCCGTCCCGTGAGCAATCCGATCAAAGCCGAGAGCCATCTGGTGGTTCTTTACGGGAATCTGGCCCCCGGTGGAGCGGTGGCAAAGATCAGCGGAAAGGAGGGCATGAGCTTTTCGGGTAAAGCCATTGTGTTCGAAAACGAGCAAACCGCTTTGGCAGCCGTCCTCGACGGGCGTGTGAAGAAAGGCCATGTCATCGTGATCCGGCATGAAGGGCCCGTGGGCGGACCCGGGATGAGGGAAATGCTCTCGCCCACGAGCGCCGTCATGGGGAAAGGTTTGGGCAAAGAGGTCGCTTTGATTACTGATGGCCGCTTCAGTGGGGGCTCCCACGGTTTCGTGGTCGGCCATATTACGCCGGAGGCTGCCTTGGGCGGGCCCCTCGCAATCGTGAGAAACGGGGATCTCGTAACGATCGACGCGAACAAACGCGCGTTGAGCTTGGATCTGCCGCAAACCGAAATCGACAGGCGCCTCGCCAAGTGGAAAGCCCCCAAACCGACTTACACGCGCGGAGTTTTGGCCAAGTACGCAAAGAGCGTATCCAGCGCTAGCAAGGGCGCTGTGACCGACGCAATCTGAAGGCGCCAGGTCCGCTTCTGCTCAATGGGCGGTTTGGCGCAAGCCCGATCGCCCCTTGCAATTTGCTAGGTCCTGCGGACTGTAGCACGCCATGAGTGGCCGAGTAGCAACGGTTTGCAATCGGTCCACGGATACGTAACCTGCCTGTCCCCGCGATGGATCGCCTGCTGCTGGTCATTTCCACTTTCTGTTTCTTGATTGGGTTCGCATACACCATGTATGCGTTCGGGGCACGGGTGTATCGCAATTCCCCGTTCAACTTCCTGGCCATTGTCTGTGGTTTCCTATTCCAGACGGTTTTTCTGTATCTGCGCGGCCAGGCCATCGGGCGTTGTCCGCTGAGCAATCTCTTTGAGGTGCTAGTGTTTTTGAGTTGGTCGATGGTTTTGTTCTACCTGCTAATCGGGCCGACCTACCGGATTTCCTTGTTGGGGGCCTTCACCTCGCCCCTGGCCTTTGTGTTCCAGATCGGCGCTTTGCTTGCCCCCGGTTTGGATACGCCAGCCCGATTGCGGACCAACCCCAACCCTTGGTTGGAGATCCATGCGGCTATTTCAGTGGTGGCCTATGGAGCCTTCGCTTTGGCCTGTGTGGCCGGAGTGATGTATTTGACCCAGGAGCGCCAAATCAAATCCCATAACATCCGCTCCATATTCTTCCACTTGCCGCCTATCCGGGATTTGGCCATCGCCAACCGCCGCTTGGTGCTGGTGGGGTTCGGCCTTTTTACGGTGGGACTGTTGGCCGGATTTGCCATGGGCAACCTGAAGGCGCATGCAGTCAAGATCATCTGGTCGACGGGGGTATGGGCGCTGTACGGGTTAATTATTGCTGCGATCTTCAAGCACCGCTTGAGCGGGCGCCGTGAAGCTTGGCTTTCGGTAGGGGCCTTCTCTTTAGTGCTCGGTACGCTCTGGGGGCTTAACATCGTTTTCGAGGGCAACGGGTACTAACATGGAGATCCTGTGTTTCGGGCTCAGCCATCAAACCGCGCCGGTCGGGCTGCGGGAGAAATTCGCCATCCCGGAGGGGCAACTTGCAGAGGTGGTGACGCAGCTCTCAAAGAGTCCCGGGATTTGCGAAGCGGTGATCGTATCGACCTGCAACAGGGTCGAGATTTATGTCGCTGCGGAACACGTGACCGATGGGTTGGCTTCCGTGAAAAGCTTTTTCAGTGAGTTAAGTGGCCTCTCGGTGGCCAGTGACGCTTTCTTTACCAAGCCCACGGTCCAGAGCATGCGCCATTTGTTCCGGGTGGTGAGCGGGCTGGAATCCATGGTCCTGGGAGAAACCGAAATTCTTGGGCAGGTCAAAAAGGCCTACCAGAGCGCGCAGACTGCCGGGACGACCGGACGCTATCTGAACAAGCTCTTCCAGAAGGCATTCAATGTCGCCAAGGAGGTGCGCACCCATACTAACATCACCCGGGGTTCGGTATCGGTGGGCTCGGCAGCCATCGACCTGGCGGAGAAGATTTTTGGCAAGTTGGCCGATTGCCACGTCATGATCCTTGGAGCGGGTGAAGTTAGCGAGCTGACCGCAGGCGCCCTCAAAGCGCGGGGGGTCAAATCCATCTTCGTCGCAAACCGTTCCTATGATCGCGCCGCGGCTTTGGCCAAGGCCATGGGGGGCAAAGCCGTACATTTTGAAGAATGGGAGCAGGAGTTCCAAAATATCGATATCCTCATCGGTTCCACGGCGGCCCCGCATCCGGTGCTGACGGCCGAGAGATTGGCACCGGTGATGCGGACGCGCCCGGACCGACCCTTGTTTTGCATTGATCTGGCGGTCCCCCGCGACATTGAGCCTGCGGTCAACGACATCGACGGGGTCTTTTTGTATGATATCGATTCGCTCCAAGCCATTGCAGACCATTCCATGAACGTACGCCGCCAAGAGTTGACCCTTTGCGAGCGGATGATCGAGCGCCACGTGCTCGAATTCGGGAAATGGCTCCAAACACACTATCTGGGAGGAGAAGCCCGGTTTGCCAAGCCGGTGCAAGGAGTCCAATGATGAACCGATTTGTCCTGGGTACGCGGGGCTCGCCGCTGGCGCTGGCTCAAACAGAGTTGACCCGGCAAGAATTGGAGAGGCACTTCCCGGACCTGCAACTGGAGGTCAAAACCTTTACGACGCGGGGGGATCAGAAACTGGATCTCAGTCTGCTCAAGAAAAGCGAGGCAGGCGGGAAAGGCTTGTTTACCAAGGAACTGGAGGATGCGCTCATGGAAGGCACCATCGACGTGGCAATCCATAGTGCCAAAGACTTGCCGGGACACAATCCCGAGGGCTTGGACCTGGTGGCCGTTTTGGAACGTGCGTCCACGGCGGACGTGCTTATTACCAGGGAAGCCGCCGATTTTGATGCGCTGCCATCAGGTGCCCTGGTGGGCACCAGCAGCATCCGGCGTGCACGCCAGGTTCTCTGGTTGCGAGGCGACTTGGCCATCGAAGACTGGCGAGGCAATGTGCAGACGCGTTTGCGCAAGCTGGGGCAGTCCGGGCGGGCGGCTGGCATCATCTTGGCTGCTGCGGGCTTGGAACGGTTGGGTTTTGATCTGAGCCACGGCGTTCTGGAGTTTGAGGAATACGGGTTCCGGGTAAGTTCCCTGGCGGACAAACTGCTTCCGGCCATTGGCCAGGGCGCCATTGCGCTTCAGGCGAGCACAACCCGCCCTGAAGTCCATGCGGTGTTGCGCGCCATCAACCATGCCCCCACGTGGGTGTGTCTACGGGCTGAACGCGAACTCCAGCTCCTTCTGTCCGGGGATTGTTCGCTCCCGGTGGGCGCCCAAGCCCAAGTGGTCGGGCAAACGGTTACCCTACGGGCCATTCTTTTCGGGCCTGAAGGCCAAGCACCGGCCCGGGCTCAAGCCTCCGGGTCCTGCGACGAGCCTCGAGCCATTGCCCAGCAGGTTTTCGCCCTGCTCCAGAAACCCTGACCGGGCATTGCCCGCAAGTGCTGCGCCCCGCCCTCAATCCTTTCCATGAAACGCTCTAAAACTGCTCCCAAGACCGCAGGAATTTGTTACCTTGCCGGGGCCGGTCCCGGGGATATGGGATTGGTAACCCTCAAAGTCAAAGAGATCGTCGAGAATGCCCAGGTGATCCTCTTTGATTATCTTTGTAATCCGGAGATCCTGAAATGGGCGCCTGCGGGAGTGGAGGTCATCTACGCGGGTAAAAAGGCGGGCCAGCACACGCTCAAGCAGGAGCAAATCAACGCGCTCTTGGTGGAAAAGACTACGGCGGGCAACCGGGTAGTGCGGCTCAAAGGCGGGGATCCATTCTTGTTCGGGCGCGGAGGGGAGGAGGCGCTTGCCTTGGCGGAGGCCGGCTTGGCGTTCGAGATCGTACCCGGCGTGACATCAGCCATTGCGGCCCCCGCATACGCGGGCATCCCGGTAACCCATCGGGAGCATTGCTCTCAATTGACCATCTTCACGGGACACGAGGATCCAACCAAAGAGGCTAGCTCGATCAATTATGCCCGCCTGGCCACCCAGCCCGGAACCAAAGTGATGCTCATGGGCGTGGAGCGGATTGGACAGATTTCCGAGCAACTCATTGCCCATGGGGCGGATTCGGCCACGCCGGTGGCCTTGGTGCGGTGGGGCACCACAGGCAAACAGAAGACTTTGGAGGGGTCGCTGGGCGATATCGCGCGGAAAGTGGCTGAAACGGGATTTGCGGCGCCGGCCGTGTGTGTCATTGGCGAGGTGGTCAGCTTGCGCAAATCCTTAGGCTGGTTTGAGAAACGGCCCTTGTTCGGGAAGCGGATCGTGGTCACCCGGACACGCAAACAGGCAGGCGCACTCAGTAAGGCGCTCCAAGACTTGGGTGCTGATGTGTTCGAGTTGCCGACCATCCGGATCGAGCCCCCCAAGGATCTCCTCGAGTTCGGGCAATTGGTCCAGGACGCGCACACGTACGAGTGGCTGGTTTTTACCAGCCCGAATGGGGTGGACGCTTTCTTCGACATGTTTTTTAAAATCTTCGACGACTTGCGCGAAATCGGCGGGGTGCGGATAGCAGCGATCGGACCGGCGACCGCAGCCCGGGTCCAAGAGCAGGGGCTCAAGGTGGATCTCCAGCCCAAGGAATTTGTGGCCGAAGGGGTGATCAAGGCCTTCCAGGCCGAAATGTCGGTGGAAAACCTGCGAATCCTGCTGGTCCGGGCCGAAGAGGCTCGGGACGTGCTCCCCAAGGAACTGAGCCGCTTGGGGGCCATCGTGGATGAGGCCACGGCGTATCGGACCGTCCCTGAAACGGAGGATGAGAGCGGGGCGGCAGCCCGTTTCAAGGCCGAAGGCGCTGATCTGATTACCTTTACGAGTTCCTCAACGGTGGAGAATTTCCTGGCCCTCGGGTTACCGCTCCCGGAGGGAATCCAGATGGCATCGATCGGGCCGATCACCTCCAAAACCATGAAAGAACGCGGCCTACGGGTCGATGCGGAAGCCAAGCAATACGATATACCCGGCTTGATTGCCGCAATCCGGACCCTTTACAAGCAGGGTGAAGCTTGACGGGTGGGGGGGGAAATGGCTCTACCACAGGTAGTTTTTTTCAATAAACCCCTCTTGTAGACTCCTCTAATTCATTCGGGCACTTCTATTTACGTTTATGACGGATTCTGACGAAAATATCGAGATCGACATCTATCAGGAATTGGCGGGGCTTTTTGCCCAAGCCGAGCAGGATATTGAAAGCCGTTCAGAGGCGGCGGCAGCCCGGTCGGCCATCAAACCGGGCGCGGCTACAGCTGAGCCAGTAGCCCTAGGCCAAATGCTTCGGCCGGTGGTTTTGGGGATCGAGGCCCTCACGCGTGCTAGCGGGGAGAACAACGTGCTTTTGGCCAAGGTCGAGCGCGCTGTGAGCGTAGAAGGGCCCATTGCTGAGCTCCGTCCGTTAGTGGGGCAATTACAGGAGGTTTTGGATCAAAAAAACGGCGTTAGCCAAGGCATGTTCGATGCCCTGCACCAGGAGTTGAAGGGATACAAAGATGGATTCCTGCTCGAAGCCATACATCGGCCGGTCATCCGCGACCTGATTACAGTCTATGACGACGTATTCGAGATCCAGCGGCAGTTGTTACAAGCAATTGAGGAAAGCGGGCAGTCCGGAGAGGCCCCCGAGCTTTTGGCTGCCATCAAGCGTCTGGAGCAAAACGTTAGCCACAACGCCCAATTCGTTTTAGAGGTGCTGGCCCGGATGGAAG
>JAYVTN010000331.1:0-3618 GCA_043788785.1 Spartobacteria bacterium
TGCGGATCATTCAGGAATTGCTGGGCCACGCAGACATCTCGACCACACAGATCTACACCCACGTTGACCAGCAACGGCTCACTCAAGGCGGTGCACCACAAGTTTCATCCCCGCGCTTAGGGTCCATGTGGGAGCGTGGGGGCCCATAGCGTCCATAGGGTCCATAGGGTCCATAGCGTCCATGTCCGACCTTATGGACCTTATGGACCTTATGGACCTTATGGACCTTATGGACCGGCTTGGGACAGCCTTTGTCCCACAGGGGCTGGTACATCTCCACCATGAACGACCACCTCACAGAGCTTGCCTTTGTTCTCGACCGCTCCGGTTCCATGCATCCCGTCGCTGAATCCGCTATCGCCGGCTTCAACGACTTTTTGCGGGAACAGCAATCCGCTAAAGGCCAGGCCCGGCTCACCCTGGTGCTTTTCGACAACGAATATCTGGTGCCGACCTGCTCGATTCCAGTACAGGAATGCATACCGCTGGACCCCAGCACGTATAGCCCCCGGGGGAGCACAGCTCTGCTGGATGCGATCGGGCGTACCATTTTGGGTCTGGGAGAGCGGTTGGCCGTGCTGCCCGAATCCCAGCGTCCCGCTCAAGTCATCGTGGCGATCCTTACAGATGGGCAGGAGAACGCTTCTTGTGAGTTCACCTGGGCGCAGATCGCTGCCCGCATCAAACACCAAACCGAGGTCTACAGCTGGAAATTCCTGTTCCTTGGGGCTAACCAAGACGCCATCGCCACGGCAGCCAAACTCCACATCGCGCCCGAGGATTCGACCACTTTCCATGCTGACGGAATCGGCGTGGCGGCGAGCAGCTCCGTTGTGTCGCGCAAAACTGCGGGCCTGCGCGCCCGCAAACTCAATAGCGCCAGTCCCCAGGAAATCCACGATTCCGAGGCCAGCCTGGAAGTCCTTTTGCGCGAGGAAGACAGGAAGAGGCGTTGCCAGGAGTAGGATGTGGCATGGGCACCCGGTCCACCGTGTGCATGGGATGTACCTTCCTGCCGTATGGCTGGAAGCTCTTGCCGCTAGAGCCGCTGGTGGGTTTCTGCCTTTAGCAAGTCTTCGAGCGACTCCCGCCGGGAAATCAGTTCCGCCCTGCCATCGCTCTCCACCCACACCTGCGGGGCTCGTCCAATTGAGTTGTAGTTGCTACTCATCGCGTAGCCGTATGCTCCCGCATCGCGGATGGCCAGGAGATCCCCTGCCTGGATCTGCGGTAGCGCCCGGGGCACCAGCAACTCCGCTTCGTCCCGCGTAAACACATCCCCGCTTTCGCAAAGGGGGCCTGCCACAACGATGGGCTCCGCGGATGGGGCACTCTCCTTTCCGATTACCTCGATCCGGTGATAGCTGCCATACATCGCCGGGCGCACCAAATCCACGAAGCCAGCATCGACCATCGCAAATTTCGCCCCGCTCCCTTTTTCGTTGGAGCGGGTCGTCTTGATATCGGCCACACGGGTGATCAGGGAACAACCCGGCGCCACGTAATACCGGCCCGGCTCAATCTCCAGCCGGATCGGCCGTCCAGCGGCAGCACACATTTGGGCGCGACATTCCGCAAAGAGGTCGCGCAAGGGCTTGAGTGGCACCTGGCTTTGTGGGTCCCGGTAATTGTGGGGGATTCCACCTCCCAAACTCACGGCTTGAACATTCGGAAAGCGCGTGATCAGTTCGGCGAACTCCGCCGAGAGCTTGGAAAGATTTTCCACGAGTTCCTGAAACTGTGGGCCGCTGCCGATATGGGAGTGGATCATTACCAATTGCATACCGGCCTGTTCGACGGCATCAGCGGTGGCGCCCAAATCTTCGAACCAGATCCCGTGTTTGGAACTGGGCCCCCCGGTATCGCAGGAGTTCACGTGCCCGTGTCCGAACCCGGGATTGACCCGGATCGATACCGGGCCCCTGTAGCCGACCTTGGCGAGATCCCCGATCATCCCAGGCGACCCGATATTGGGAAGAATCCCGTTTTGGAGGACCACTTCGAGAGCATTGTCGCGGAACACATCAGCCGTAAAACACACCACAGGGGGCTCGTTCCCAGCCGCGTGTCCGGCATGGAGAGCGCGAAGGACTTCGTTGCCGGAGACCGCATCGATCCAGATGCCGTTTTCCTTCATCTCCCGGAGAACCTTCGTCGCCGGACAAGCTTTCATGGCAAAGCGCGCCTGAACCCCTTCAGTGCTGGTGATGAAACGGATGTCGGCAATGCGTTGGCGAATCACGCTGGCATCATAGAGCCAAAATGGGGTGCCAACTTTTTGAGCCAGTTCACGGACTTGGGCGGAATCGGGATTCATGGGAGCGGGGGGTATAATACGAACGGGCAATCCAATCAACCCCCGAGCAAGCGATGATTACATCGCATGGCCCCTGCTGTCCGCCGGTAACGGTGTTTCAAAGCCAAGCGAGCCAGCGATATCCAGCGTGGTCTTGTCCAGGCGAGCGGATTCAACTTTGGTGCGCTTACGGAAGCCACCTTGGCTTCATTTTACATCAGTTCGACCGGCGGGGCCCCACCGGCACAATGAAGCCGATCCCACACATCCCATACACATAGGTGACCGATCCAGCCCGCCCATCCAGTCGCGCACTGGATTCCCGACCAGATTCGGGTCGCGAAACCGCCGGCAAATGCAGAAGTTCCTAACCCGGAGGGTTGAAGGAAATTAGCCCCTTATAGGTTCCTGACCGGGTTCCTGACCGGGTTCCTGACCCGGGGATCGGCGTTCCTGGGGCGACGTTTAGCGAGTCGGTCGTCGATGCCTGCTCCTGTGTAAGTGCAAAGCCCTTTCTGCTCGAGGATTAGTAACGGGCAGAGCGTTGCTGACCTGGCGGGTCGATCGCCCACACTTCCATGGGCTGTAATCTGGACTTCCCCAGCAGCCTTGAACTGGCGCACCCCGTTCTCATCTTCTCCGGGGAATACGGGCACCTTGTTAAGCAACGCCACGTCGCCAATTTCCAGTGCTGGCAGGGCGTTGACAATCTTCATCGTCTCCAGGCTCACGGTGATGATGCGCAGGAAGAGTTCCAGGGGATACTTGGGGTTGCCCATGGTCTCGGTGGCCCAGAGGTTGGCGTGGTGGGTTCCGGATGCCCCTCCAAGTCCGCGTGATGCAAAACCCCTAGGTTTTCAAGGCTCAATTTCATAGTTGATCAATGGACGTTGTTAGCGGACTTGCCAATAGATTTTGGACGTACGTGTGCGAGCAAGTCAAAATCTGAGTCGGAAAACAGCCAGGCGATTGGGTCGCAGTCGGCAGACGTGACGGAGCACAGGTTTCAGAGATTCAAAACCATCTGCTGTCCACGTACGAACCTTAGCAACCGACTTCATGAAGCCACGTCGCCAATTCCCAACGTGGGAAGTGCGTTGACAATCTTCATCGTCTGCAGGCTCACGGTGATGACGCGCAGGAACCGGCTTGGTGAAGAGCTCGTCTTCTACGGATTCCTCGGGCTTGTCGTAGATGTAGAGGGGGAAGAACTGCCTCCCCGCCATGGTCGATCCGGCCAGGGCCGCTGCATTGGAGTCCCAACGCTCAGCCTTGTTTCAGCTAAGGACGGGGAGGCGCTCAAACTATTCCGCGCACAAGAG
>JAYVTN010000332.1:0-2805 GCA_043788785.1 Spartobacteria bacterium
GGAAGACACTTCCTCTCATGGATTGCCGTCCGCGCGCGGGACGCCCATGCTACAGCGGTGTCCCCCATCTCTCCCCCCAATCCCGAATATGTGATCTACGATTTGGAGACGACCGGATTGCGGCCCGAGCACGAAGAAATCATCCAGATCGCTGCCGTCCGTTTCAGGGACGGACGGGTGCTCGCCTCCGAAACCTTCTTCACTTACGCCCGTCCCCAGAACCCGATCTCCTCTTTCATCTCCAGTTATACCGGGATCCGCAATGCTGATGTGGCCGATGCTCCCCGACCCCATCAGGCTTTGCGGGCCTTCTCGCAATTTGTTGGTGGCGCACGCTTGATCGCTCATAACGGGCACCGGTTTGATTCCAAATTCCTTGGAGCCACCTGCCGACGCCACGCTCTGACGAGTTTCGAGGTCGGTTCCATCGATTCCATCAATCTCTCGCGCCGCATGTTCGGCACCACCCGGGGCACAGGGCACAGCCTTGACCGGGTAATTGCGCGCTTGGGCATATCGGCCCACGGAATCGCACGTCACGATGCGCGCGGGGACGTCGCATTGTTGGGCCGGGCCATTGAAATCATGTGGCATCGGCTCGGGTTGGACGCCCACTGCGGGGGGATTGCGACGCACCTCACGGCCCTGCCCACCAGTGCCCAGTGATATACCGGACATGAACGCCCCAATAAGCGAGTCCCCCCCGATGAGCGAGCCCGCAGCAAGCCCGATGGGCTGGAGGGTGTACGTCCTCCGGTGCCGGGATGGGACTTTCTATTGCGGGATCACGACCGGTGTGGCACGGCGGGTGCGCGAACACAATGGGGCGGCGACGGGCGCCAGCTACACGCGCACAAGGCGTCCCGTGGTCTTGATCAAGAGTTGGCCGTCCCCGGACCGGAGCACCGCCACCAAAGAAGAGCGCGCTTTCAAACGCCTGGCCCGCAAGGACAAAGAACGTTGGGTGATGGAAAGCGGATTGGAAGCGGCTTGGTTGCCCTGTTGAGGCCCGTACCCTGAGGGCCAGGTACTTTGGCCCATGGGCCGGGATCAATGGATTGCTGCCCGGATGTGGATCGATTCCTGGCTGTCCTTTGTGGGCAGCCAACGCTCGCGTGTCTGTAGGATTCCCACGAGCTCGGTAGGGAACGGTTCGGGAGCGAATTTCGAGATGGTTTGCTTCAGGATAAACCCAGCCTCCGTTTTCTGAAGAGACTCCGGTTTGTTCGGATCGACCAGCCCGTCTTCTGTGAAAAAGGTGATCTGCTGGATATGAGCAAACTGCGCCTTGGCCGCTTTGGAGACCGGCTGGAGGCCCAAAACGATTTCCTGCCCGGAACGTTCCGCAGAGGCGGACCATTCGAGGCAAGTTTGGGCGACGGTATCCAGACTTCGTTGGAAAAGGGCGCTCCACCTGGGGTCCGGATGCGCTGGGCCGTCCTCTACGGTGATCTGGAGATCCAATTCCTTGAACCCGGGATGACATTGTCGTCCACAACACATCCATTGGGCGCGACCTTGGAGTGTGACGGTGGTACCCGCCGCAAGGTTTTCTGGCGGGGTGATCTTGACGGGCAAGACCAGCTCGCCATGAAAGCCTTGGGCTTTGATCTGGAACATCAGGACCCGCTCAGGGGCGGGCCATTCGATAGGCCCGGCGCTCCAGCCTTCGGGCAAGTGCCATTGGATCGCGGTCGGGATCCCCACGATCCCGGGGTATTTCCAATACGTATGGTACCCCTCCGGGTGTTGAAGATGTAACCCCACGTAGAATGGGCGCCCGGCCGAAATACTGGTGTTCTGGGCGACCAATTCCGGGGCCAGCGGATTGTCGCCAGTGGCAAGCGCAGCCGCAGCGAGGGCCAAGCACGACCACACACTGAAGAAGACTCTCATGAGCAGACCGATAGTGCCTGCTGGAGAGCTGCTGACAAGCTCTGCCACGCGGACTGCGTGCCGGACTTGCAGGAGCTCGTCGCTCACGCGTCCGGATCCGGTCAGCCGAAGGGGCCGGTGGCCAGTTTCCGGTGCCCGCCCCCGCCCCCGCCCCCGGCTACCGCAGCCAACGTATTGAAGCGCCTGGCCCATCGGTACTCAGCCCTCCTTGCGAGAGGCGCCGGGGACAGCGGATCCGGGCACCAACCGCGAAAGCGCACCCCCCACTGTTGGCTAGGGTCCACTCCGCAGGACCCGCTCCGGAGCCCGCCATCCAGGTCGAGTCCCTTGGTAAACGCGTCAACCCCGTTGGAAGCACCGGCAATTATTTGATTAACGAGGACCGGGCATCCTGCCCGTGGACCATCCGCCTTCCTGCCCCCGCACGGCCTCGCTGTAGGCCTTGCGCGAATGGCTCAAGACTCCCCGGAGTACCGTCCGCTGGCGCTTGCCTGCGGAGTCGACGATGGGCGCTCAGAGGCCGAAAACCACCTGCGCTTCCTCACCAGGCTCGTCTCCGAACGTTGCCGGCTGTATAAGTTCGGCGCTTCGCTGAATCGAGTGGGTAGAAATGGAGAAAGTAGGAAGTTGGCTATCGGATTTGCTGGCCTTGAGGATCTCCGATGGCTCCTCGGCGGAAGGCCGTTCGGGGGGAACACTCACTACGGTCGCCCAGTTTGGTGTGCCACGGAACGCGGCACGTGTGCAGGAATCCAGCCGTGCCCGGGATGGGAATCTAGGCCAAGTGGCAGCAGAAGAAGTTCCCCCCGCACGGCCCTCCGCCGAGGAGCCACCGGAGGTTCCCAAATCGCCAGATCCTCTGTTCGACTGGCGTTTATTGCTTTTCTACCCACACGAAACAGCGAAGAG
>JAYVTN010000333.1:0-5037 GCA_043788785.1 Spartobacteria bacterium
GCAACCCCTCGAGCCCCGCCTCGACGTTCAACGCACTGTGGAGCATGCTCAGTTCCTCGTTCTCGTACATGATAAGACGCGACTTGCCGTGGGTATTGAGCGGCTTGCCTTTGAGGGAAAACACCGCCTGCCGGTTCGGGTCGCGTACCTTGGTGATCGAGCCCGAGGCCGAGTCGCCCTCGGTGATAAAGAGCGTCGTCTCGGGGCGCTTGTCCTCTTCGCCCCGGCGCGGCGGCTTATCGTTGAAATGGATCCGGCAGTCCCGGAGTTTGGAGTTGTGCAGACTGACCCGCTTGGCTGCGTCCCGGGCGATGTCACGGATTCCGGCCAACTCTTTGCGTTCCCGTTCGTTCTGCTGGATTTTTTGCTGGATGGACTGCGCCACCGCCGGGTTGCGATGAAGGAAATTGTCGAGCTCCTTCTTGAGTAACTCCGAGATGTAATTGCGGATGGAGACACCGCCATTCGGGGTCATGGTCTGGCTGCCGAGCTTGGTCTTGGTCTGGGACTCGAAGATGGGCTCCTGCACCCGGATTGAGATCGCCGCGATGATTCCGGTCCGGACATCCGATGCGTCGTAGTCCTTTTTGAAAAACTCCCGCAGAGTTTTCACGATCGCGTCCCGGAACGCCAGCTGATGAGTGCCCCCCTGTGTGGTGTGCTGCCCGTTGGTGAACGAGTAATATTCCTCCCCGTACTGGGTCGCATGGGTGAAGACGATTTCCAGCAGCTTGGCTGAATCCTTGAGATGGATCGCCTTGTACGCGGTCGAGCCGTCAATCTTCTGGTTGAGCAGATCCAGCAACCCATTCTCGGACTTGAAGAGTTTCCCGTTGAAACTGAGCGTCAGCCCCATGTTGAGGTACGCGTAGTTCCACAGGAGGTTTTCGATGTATTCGTCTTTGAAGCTGTAATTGGGGAAAATCTCCGGGTCCGGGGTAAACGTGGTGAGCGTCCCGGATTTCTGTGCTTTGGCTGCAACGGTGCCGTGATCGACGATCAACGTGCCGCCTGCGAACACGGCTTTGCGGGTCTGCTCGTCCCGGTAGGATTGGATGGTGAAGGCTGAGGAAAGGGCGTTGACGGCCTTTAAACCGACCCCGTTGAGTCCGACACTGCGCTGGAAGGCTTCGCTGTCGTATTTGCCGCCTGTGTTGGGTTTGCCGGCGCAATCGACGAGGCTTCCCAGAGGGATACCGCGTCCAAAATCGCGTACGGTAACGGTTTGGGTGCCATCGGCGTTGACCTCCACGGAGACGTCAATGCGTTTGCCGCAGCCCATGGTGAACTCATCGATGGAGTTGTCCACGGTCTCCTTGAGCAAGATATAGATGCCGTCATCGTGCGAGGCTCCGTCCCCCAACCGGCCAATGTACATACCCGGGCGTCGCCGGATATGCTCGTTCCATTCGAGGGATCGGATGTTGGCTTCAGTGTATTTGGCTGGGATTTGGCTCATCTGGGAACAGGTTCAATCGACAATCCGCCGCCGAAGGGCAAGAGGAACGGGCGAAAAGGTAGGAGGGCCGCCAAGGGGTGCGCCAGCGGATCGCGCGCGTTTGCAAGGAGAATGGCGGCCGATGGTGCCACTCGGCCTAAAAACGGCACCTGGCACTCGAACAAACCCGTGCGCCCGGCAAGAGGCAAATCGGAACCTATACGTTGGTTGCCTACCTTTCATTCGCCAACAAGGAGCTGCAAATTCGCTCTGATTTTTATGCCCGAGTACAAGAAACTGCGCCCTAGTGGTGGGTACCGGAGCACAGCCAGTTTCCAGACGGCGACGCTCATCTACGACGCCACGTATTGGTTCTGCGAGAAGTTCCTCGATTCGCGTTCCCGCACGGTCGATCAGATGGTGCAGGCCGCGCGCTCCGGTCGCCAGAACATTGCCGAAGGCAGCCGGGCATCCGCCGCCTCCTCAAACACGGAGTTGCGCCTGGTCAACGTCGCACGAGCGAGCCTTGAAGAGCTGCTGCTTGACTACGAGGACTACCTCCGCCACCGGCGCCTGCCTTTGTGGAGACCCGACAGCCCAGAAGCCTCCGCCGTGCGCGCTGTTGCCCGCACCCTCCGTAATCCCAAAGATCCGACTGATCGGACTAATCCGACTGATCCGACTGATCCGTCCGATCAGCAGCGTCATGCGCTTTACTCCCGCTGGCTCGACCACGTGGACCCGGCCATTTGCGCTAACGCGCTGATCTGCCTGATCCACCAAGCTAACTTCCTGCTCGACCGGCAAATTGCCGCCCTCGAAGCCGCCTTTATCGAAGGCGGCGGCTATTCCGAACAGCTCGCAACCGAGCGCCTCCGCCACCGCAGCAAACACCCCTTCACCGCACGAGATTCGTCCGATCCGTCGGATCCGTCGGTTAAGACCAATCAAGCCAGTTGCCCTTCCCCGCAGCCGCCAGTTTGTCCAAAGTGCGGCTCTCTTTTGGCATTGCGCACGGCTAAAACCGGCAAGACACCCGGCAGTCAGTTCTGGGGCTGCACCCGCTACCCTGAATGCACTGGCACCGCTCCGATCTAGTAAGAGTCTGCCCGCACAAAATCAGCTTCCCCGGCGTGCCTGCAATGCACGCGGATTTCCACAATCCGCCGAAATGTGAAGTATGAAGGTTGGAGGGGTGGCGGGGCGAGGCTCAAGGCGGAAGGATGAAGGTCAGCCCATCGGACAACGCAGCCACCGCCTTTTCAACCTTCATCCTTCATAATTCATAATTCATAATTCATCCTTGCCACTCATACTTCATCCTTGCCCCCCCGCCCCCCCTGCTTCATGCATGCACGCTCCTTTTTTCCATCTATGAAGACGCCTATTCGTGTTGCTGTGACCGGTGCTGCTGGTCAAATCGGTTATTCCCTCCTCTTCCGGATCGCTTCGGGCTCCATGTTCGGCCCCGAACAGCCCGTCATCTTGCACCTCATCGAGATCGAACCCGCCTTGGGCGCTCTGAGTGGGGTCGTCATGGAGCTCCAGGATTGCGCGTTCCCGCTTTTGACGGGCATCGTGGCTACCTCAGATCTCAACGTCGGTTTTGGCGGAGTCAACTGGGCGTTGCTGGTTGGCAGCGTGCCGCGCAAAGCCGGGATGGAGCGCAAGGATCTTCTGGGCATTAACGGCAAGATTTTCATCGGCCAAGGACAGGCCATCGAGCGCAATGCAGCCCCCGACATACGCATTCTTGTGGTCGGAAACCCTTGCAACACCAACTGTCTGATCGCCATGAACAACGCCAAGGGGATCGCCAAGGATCGTTGGTTCGCCATGACCCGTTTGGACGAGAACCGGGCCAAGTCCCAGTTGGCGCTCAAAGCTGGCGTCGATGTGACTGCTGTAAGCAATCTGGCCATTTGGGGCAATCATTCGGCCACCCAGTATCCGGATTTCACCAATGCGCTGATCGCCGGCAAGCCGGCTACAGAAGTCATTGCGGATCAGGCGTGGCTGGAAGGCGACTTCATCAGTACGGTCCAGCAGCGTGGGGCCGCGATCATCAAGGCACGCGGACTTTCTTCGGCGGCGTCGGCTGCCAATGCCGTCGTTGACACGGTGCGTAGCCTCGTGACCCCGACCCCCGCAGGCGATTGGTACAGCGTTGCCCTGCATTCCAACGGCGAGTACGGAGTCGAAGCGGGTCTGATCACCTCTTTCCCAGTGCGCACCAATGCGGACGGCACCGTGGAAATCGTCCAAGGCGTGCCGGTCAACGCCTTCAGCCAAGGCAGGATCGATGCGACCAACAATGAGCTCAAGGAAGAGAAATCCCTGGTCGCCGAGTTGCTGGGGTAATTGACAGGACCGGCTCGGGATCTCGCGGGACAAGTTTCTGGCGCCGCTTTTTTTGACAGGATTGCCGGGATTGTCGGATGTGTTTTCGGGATTGAGTGCCCGAGATCAATCCCCTCTCCGTAGCCCTGTAAATCCAGCAAGTCCTGTAAAAAACTCCAGACACGCCCCGATCAATCCCGGAAATCCTCCACCGGATCGGGCGGGACGCTTTGGCGGGCAAGGATCAAGTGGCCCTTGTCGGCGATAATCCACTTGGATTTGCGGTTGATGAGCTGAACTTTGGTTGGAAATCCCATGAAGGCATCTCGTTATTTCACTCCATTTTTTGAAAGCAAAATCGCCGGGGGCGAGCGGAATGGGCTACTGGCCCACGGAACGTTCAGGGTCCTCCACGGGCTGGAAGCCCGTGCCACAACTACCCCGAGCGGCCGGAGCGGCGGAGGCTATCGCGGACGGCCTGCAGCTTCTCGCTCAGCGCGCTGTTGTGACTCCAGCCAGCCACAGGCTGGGCCAGCCGTTCGCTCCAGTTGGAGTCCGCAACAGCACCTGGGACGTTGAAGCGCTGGGTCGTCCCGAACAGGTCGGTGATCATGCAGATCGCCATCCACGAGCGCGTCCGGAACAGGCCGTCCAAAAGCTTCACGTGAACGGCCTCGAACGGCGTGATGCGCGGCACCGGGAACCCGGCCCAAGCGGCTAGCCGACGCACTTCCCACCATGCATGTTCGCGCTCCGCAGCCATTTCCTCGGGCTGCACCAGTGCTTTTTGGATGATCGCCATCCACCGTTCCCAAGTCACCCGCATGGGTTCGTGGTCGTGGGTGGCGTACGTGGCGACCGAGAGCACATCGTACTGGTCTCCCGGCACTAATCCCCCTTCGGTGGTCTTTTCCCAATACGGAATCCGGAAGCCGGGAATTTTGAGCGCGAGCAAGCTGGGCCGGACGTACTCTGGGACCGTCCCGAGATCTTCACCCACTAGCCGAAACTCGCCAGTTTCCTCCAAGAGCATTCCAAGGAAGCGCTCCCCTTGCGCACGATTGGCGGCGCTGCCCTTGGCCGTCTCATCGTCGTGCTCGTGGAAGTGCGGCAAATCACCGCCAGTGGCCGCCCGGGCTTCCTCCAGGCTCATCGGTAGAAACTCCGCATTGCGCTGGGGCCGCCACGGGAAGGCGTAGATCCGGAAGAAGCCCAGGACGTGGTCGATCCGGAAAAGATGGAACACATCGCGCACCATG
>JAYVTN010000334.1:0-3909 GCA_043788785.1 Spartobacteria bacterium
TCGGCTGCTCTCCCGGTTCTCGTCTCGGGATGACTTGGACTTTCACCTGTTGATTTCATGTATGTACACTCGCACTAGCATGGGCTTCCAGCCCATGGATCGAGCCAAACTCCAGGCATGGGCTTCCAGCCCATGGTGCCGGCCCGCTCACATCCCCGGCCGCCTTTGAGGAGGGTGCTCAGTTGCGCCCCCGCCCAATTTGAATCGTGCAATGGGCTGGAAGCCCATGCCACGGAGGAACTTCAGGCCAAACGGCCGAGGAACTCGCTGAAGAACTCCACCCCGGCCTCCAGGTCCCCCACGGCCATCCATTCATCCTCGGTATGGGCTTGGGCGATCGAGCCGGGTCCCAATGCGACGGCCGCCGAGCCCGCTTGGGCAAACACGGCAGCATCACAGAACCAGGGCGCCCCCACTAACTGCGCCCCGCATTGGCCCAAGGCGGCGATGAGCGGATGATCGGGCTCCGTGTACATCGGAGCGGAAATTGTGTGGGCAATCTCCAAATCCGGACACACAGCCAGCAGGCGGGCACTGACCAGTTCCAAGGCATCGCTGCCGGGAACGGTGCGGATATCGATGTCCGCGCGACAGAAATCGGGAACGATGTTGGTCTTACTGCCCCCTTGGATGACTCCCGCACTGATGGTGGAGTGCCCCAAGACCGGGTGGGGACTACAGGCAGCAAGTGCGGGGGCCACGTCGTCTCGAATGGCACGAAGCACGTCAGCCATTTTGTAGATCGCGTTGCTCCCGCGTTCCGGCGCCGAGGCATGGACTGCCAGGCCGCGCGTGGTCAAGCTCAGCCAAAGGGCGCCCTTGTGGGTGTGCACCACGTCGAGCCCGGTGGGTTCCCCTGCAATGACAAAACCAAATCGTTCCTGCGCGGCGAGAGCTTTGGCTCCGTATTGGCCACTCTCCTCGCCGACAAGGCCCGCGAACCAAATCTCATACGGGAGGCTCGCAAGCCGTTCCCGGTTTTCACCCAAAGCCCACAGCATGGAAGCCATGGGGCCCTTGGTATCACTGGCGCCCCGCCCGTAAACGCGCCCCTCGCGCAACTCGCCCCCGAAAGGATCCACGTTCATCCCTTTCACGCTCACCGTATCGGTATGCGGGGCAAAGAGCAGGCGCGGCTTTCCGGGTCGATCCGTGGGGAAACAGGCGACCACGTTTGGGCGCCCGGGCAGCACCTCGCGCAGTTCGGCCCGGGCGCCTAAGCCGGCCAAATAGGCGCATAGGAACTCAGCCAGGCGTTGTTCACCCACGTGTTCCGTTCCCGGATCCCCCGTGGGATTCACACTGGGAATGCGCACCAGCGCTTGCAGCAATTCAACAACGGATGCCGGCTTATACATAAATGGATATTCTTCCGCACGGGCCGCCCGCCTTCCGCCCACGGGGCTCATTGGCAATTAGCCGGGTCAGGAAGGTTGCCGGATGCCATGGAACCATTCAACAAACCGCGGAATCCCCTCGGCAATCTGCGTGTGCGGATCGTAACCGAGTTCTGCCCGGGCTTTGGAGATATCCGCATACGTAAGAGGGACATCCCCAGGCTGTTCAGGCAAGCGTTCAATGATGGCCTTCTTGCCCAAAGCGCTTTCAATGGTGGCGATGAGGTCACTGAGCGTGGTGGTTTGGCTCTCGCCCAAGTTGAATACCTCGCACCGGGGTCCCACGTAGTGAAGGCACGCTTCGATCCCCTGAACGATGTCGTCGATGTAAGTATAGTCGCGCCGGGTAGAGCCGTCCCCGAACTGCTTGATCGCCCGGCCTTCCCAGATCGCGCGGGTAAAAGCATGGATTGCAAGGTCGGGACGCTGGCGAGGCCCGTAGACGGTAAAAAATCGCAGGTTGACCGTGCGCAACCCATAGAGGTGGGAGTAATTGGAACAAAGCTGCTCGGCCGCCAGTTTGGTTGCCGCGTAGGGAGAGATGGTCTGGTTCAAACACATGTCCTCCCGGAAAGGCGCGTTTTTGAGCACGCCGTACACAGAGGAGCTCGAAGCACAAATAAACCGGCCGACTTTGGCTTGGCGGGCGGCCTCCAGAAGATTGAAGGTGCCTGTGATGTTGGTATCGATGTAAAGCTTGGGCTCTTTGATCGAGGGGCGTACCCCAGCCCGCGCCGCCAAATGGACGATCGTGTCGAACCCGCCTTCCTGGACCACGCGGCTGACACTCGCCCCGTCCCGTAAATCCACTTCATGAATGGCGACATTCCGGAAGTTGGCGACATTGGCTCGCTTGATTGCCGGATCGTAGAAATCGTTGAATTCATCCAGAATCGCTACACGATGGCCCAGCGATAGGCACCTTTCGACAAAATGCGAGCCGATGAATCCCGCGCCGCCCGTGACAAGAATGTGCATTGTAGTACCCTATCCAGAGGGTAAATTTTCCAGCAAGGGAAAGTTCCTGCCAAGACGAGGACAATCAGGTTGACAGTTCGCATCGCCGGGTGAGATAGGAGTAAAAGAACTCCCTCCATTATGCCCGACGACAATCTTTCATCTGACCCTTCGCTCCCGGACAAGAACGAGACGGTGCGCATTACCATACCGGCACCTTCTGAGGGGACTCACGACGAGAAGAGTGAAACAATCCGGATCACGCTCCCTCCCAAGAATGATCAAGGGGCCTTGAAGCGAGAGACCATTCGCATCAATGTTCCAAGCAGCATCAATGTTCCAAGCAGCCCCTCGGGTCCCTTCTCCACAGGCGCTGCCCCCAAAAAGGAGACTTCCAAAATCGGGGGAGTCGCCGCAGGCGAAGCCCTAGCCGCTGCCGTGACCCCGGCACCCGCGAGCAAACCTTTTATCCCGGCTCCTCCGGCACCCAAGCCAGCCAGTGGCTCGCTGCCAGTCAAACCGGTGAGTGGAATGACCCCTCCACCGCCCAAACCTCCGGGACTGAGCCCGAGGCCAACGGTCCCTCTCAAGCCAGCATCGGTGCCAGCTGGGGTAAGAACGCCTTCCCAGATCACCGCAGCACAACGTGCGGCGGCTCCAAAAAAGGAGACCGCTCGGATCAGCGTCGCCACTTCCGGTTCTGCGGCCCCCCTTCCCAAGGCCACCGTTAAGATGCAGCAGACTCAGCCGTTGGTGAACCGCCCGGCACCCAACTCCGGCATCCAAGCTTCCCAAGCCATCCGCAAAGCCGCGCCGATTGCAGCTCCCGCTGGCAAGGATTCCTGGGCCAATGGACTCGCGATCGCCGCCACGGTGTTGGCCATCGCAAACGCAGCGCTCTGCTACGTCGCATACAAGGCGTCCCTCCCGGTCCCCTTCCCCTAACCTTCGCTCTCTAAATGGCTAGTCCCGACCTTCTGATAATCACCGATGCTAACTTTGAGGAGGAAGTCCTCAAGTCGTCTGTGCCCGTGCTGCTCGATTTCTGGGCCCCTTGGTGCGGGCCCTGCCGCCTAATTGGCCCAATCATCGACGAGATTGCCACTGAGCGCTCAGGAAAAGCCAAAGTCGGCAAGATCAACATCGACGAGAACCAGCAATTGGCGGTCCGGTTCCGGGTTAGCTCAATCCCGATGTTGCTCTTCCTCAAGGATGGCGTCGTCAAGGATCAGGTAGTCGGGGCCGCAACCGGCAAAGCCGCTTTGATCGGCAAGCTCGACGCTCTCGCTTAAAGAGCCTAATTTTTCAAAAGCCGCTTCCCACGCCGGGAAGCGGCTTTTTTGTGTTTATCTGACCCGGAAATCAGACAGTCACCTCTGGAAGGCCAACGGCCTGATCACATCCGGAACGCCAACGCCTGATCACCTCCGGAAGGCCAACGGCCTGATCACCTCCGGAACGCCAACGCCTGATCACATCCGGAAGGCCAACGGCCTGATCACATTCCGGAAGGCCAACGGCCTGATCACATTCCGGAAGGCCAACGGCCTGATCA
>JAYVTN010000335.1:0-24977 GCA_043788785.1 Spartobacteria bacterium
AGATCAGGCCGTTGGCCTTCCAGACCGGGCCGGTCTCCCGCACCACCTTCGGGGTGCCGCCATTTATCTACATCTTTTCCGGTGGGGTCGCAAAGCCTCGCCACCGGCTAATATTTTTCGACGCCGGCGTGAATGTTCTACCGATTGCGGAGGACTAGATTAGTGTAGGATCGGCACCAGAGAGATCGCCCATCGGTTGTTCATAGGCTGGAAGCCCATGCCACATGCCCTATGCCGGGGCCAACAAACGCTTTGCACCGCCCATTGCCGGGGCATAGGCTCCACGCCCTATGATCGACTTGGAAAACCTGCCGGATGCACACGGGCACTTCGGCCCCTACGGCGGCATGTTCGTGCCTGAAACGCTCATGACCGCGCTCAATGAGCTCGCCGCTGAGTACGACCGCGCCAAGCGGGATCCCGCTTTCCAGCAGCAACTAGCCGAGGCCTTGCGCGAATTCGCCGGCCGGCCCACTTCCCTTTATCTCGCGGAGCGGCTCACCCGTGAACTCGGGGGCGCCAAGATCTACCTCAAGCGCGAGGACCTCCTGCATACCGGGGCTCACAAGATCAACAATGCCTTGGGGCAGATCATCTTGGCCCAACGGATGGGCAAGACCCGGATTATCGCCGAGACCGGCGCGGGCCAGCATGGAGTCGCCACCGCAACTGTCGCTGCGCGCGCCGGGCTGGAATGCGTCATCTATATGGGAGCCGTGGACATGGAACGGCAGGCCCTCAATGTGGCCCGGATGCGGTTTTTGGGCGCCAAGGTGGTGGCGGTGACGGCGGGCCAAGCCACTTTGAAGGAAGCCATCAATGAAGCGATGCGCGATTGGGTGACCAATGTTCGCGACACCCATTACATCCTAGGCTCGGCTTTGGGCTCGCATCCTTATCCGATGATCGTGCGCGACTTCCACCGCGTCATTGGGGACGAAGCCCGGCGGCAAATCCTGGAAAAAGAAGGGCGCTTACCCGACCTCCTGGTCGCTTGTGTGGGTGGCGGCAGCAATGCGATCGGCCTTTTCTGGCCCTTCCTCAATGATGAAGGGGTTAAGATGGTGGGCGTTGAAGCCGGTGGCCGCGGAATACGCGACGGTGAGCACGCCGCCCGCTTCCAGGGCGGCAAGCTGGGAGTCCTTCAAGGCACCAAGACTTTTCTTTTGGCCGATGCCGACGGCCAGATTCAACTCACCCATTCGGTGTCAGCTGGCTTGGATTACGCCGCCATCGGGCCCGAGCATGCCTATTTGCGCGATCAAGGCCGTATTGAGTACGATTACGCCACCGACGAGCAAGCCCTGGAGGCCTTCCAGAAACTCTCGCGGGTCGAAGGGATCATTCCCGCCCTGGAGAGCTCCCATGCGATCGCCCACGTGCTCAAGGTGGCTCCCAAAATGGCTCCCGACCAGATCCTGATCGCTAACCTCTCCGGGCGCGGCGACAAGGACGTGTCCCAAGCGGCTGCGCTCCTCCTTAAATAATGCGAAGCATGACAGGCTATGGGCGCGGCCAGAGCGCCAGTAACGGGAGCAAGTTCAGCGTCGAACTCAACTCCGTAAACCGCAAACAAAGCGATGTGGTGGTGACCATTCCCCGGGAATTGAGCGAGCTCGAACCCCGGATCCGCGATCTCATCAACACGGAAGTCTCCCGGGGCCGACTCAACGTCGTCATCGCCCTCCATCGCGGGGCGGGCGCCTCCCATAAGCTCTCTTTGGACGCTGAACTGGCCCGTTTCTACTTCAACTCCATGCTGGAGCTTCAGCGCGAACTTGGGGCCGTGGGCGATATCAGTATTGAAACCGTGCTGCGGGCCCCCGGGGTCTTGCGGCCTCCTGAAGAAGTCGTTTCTGTCGATGACGCATGGCCGCATGTGGAGATTGCCTTGAAGGAAGCCCTCCATGACCTGCTCAAGATGCGCGAACAGGAGGGCAAACACCTGGCCAAGGATCTCATCAAGCGCCTCAAGCTGGTACGCGAATCCATCCGCAAAATTTCCACGCTCCAGCCCAACGTGATCAAACGCTACCGGCAATCCCTGCACGAACGCATTCAACGCGCAGGGATCGAGATCCCCCTCGACGATGAGAGATTGACCAAGGAAGTCATTTTCTTCGCCGAAAAGAGCGACATCACCGAGGAACTCACGCGGCTGGAGAGCCACTTTGCCCAGTTCGCCCATCATCTGCGCAAAAATGAACCCGTGGGTCGCACCCTGGAGTTCATGACCCAGGAGATCGCCCGCGAATTCAACACGCTTGGAGCCAAGGCCAATGACGTCGAGATCTCGCAGTTGGTTGTCATCTGCAAATCGGAGATGGAGAAAATCCGGGAGCAGATCCAGAATATCGAATAGCCCATTGCATCCCGTGGCTAACATCGCTGAAAAGAATTTTGCCTTCCGTCGGCATGGGATCCTCTTTGTCATTTCGGCCCCGTCCGGGGCAGGCAAGAGCACCTTGCTGGAACGGTTACGGCCGAACCAGGATTTCGTCTACTCGGTATCCTGCACCACGCGGGAGCCGCGTCCCGGTGAAGCCGAGGGGCGGGATTACTTTTTCTTGGCCAAAGGCGAATTCCAGAGGCGGATCGCCGCGGGCGACTTCATCGAATGGGCGGAAGTCCACGGGAACTATTACGGGACGTTACGTCAGACGGTGCTCTCCAACCTGGAGGCCGGCGTCGATGTGCTCATCGACATCGATGTGCAGGGCGCCAAGCGGATCCGCAACGATGGCGCGGCCATCCGCAGCGTGCTGGCCGACGTCTTCCTTCTGCCACTGAGCATGGAGGAATTGCGGCGCCGCTTGCTCAAGCGCGGGACTGAAACGCCCGAACAGATCTCCCTGCGCTTGGCTAATGCAGCAACCGAAATGGAGGCATGGCCCGATTACCGCTACACGATGGTCAGCGGGTCCCCTGAGGAGGATCTCAGGCGGTTCCGGGCCATCATGGAAGCCGAACGCCACTTGAGCGCACGCCTGGTTCTCGAATGAGCATGCCCGGGGCCACCATCATCGTCGGCGTGACCGGTTCCATTGCCGCGTACAAAGCTGCGGACCTCGTCAGCAAACTGACCAAGCGCGGGTTTGATGTGAATGTGGTCATGACCCATGGCGCCCAGCAGTTCATCACAGCGCTTACTTTCCAAACCCTATCCCGCAATGAGGTGGTCACCAGTGTTTTTGAAAGCAACGGGCGCTGGAAACCCACGCACATTGCGCTCGCCGATCGCGCCTCCCTGCTCTTGGTTGCACCCGCGACTGCCAACATCATCGCCGAGTTCGCTCATGGACTGGCCAATAATCCGCTCACCGAAATCGCACTGGCTTCGGTTGCACCCGTATTGATGGCTCCGGCAATGAACGGCAAGATGTGGCAACACGCCGCAACCCAACATAACGTGAGCGTGCTGCGCTCGCGTGGTGTCGAGTTCATCGGACCCGAGGAAGGTTTGCTCGCCTGCGGCTATGAAGGCATCGGCAGATTGTGGAGCGTGGACGCGATTGTAGAGCGCGCGGCGGCACTCGTTGCCAGCAAAC
The DNA here is from genome assembly GCA_043788785.1 of Spartobacteria bacterium. Classification (GTDB taxonomy): domain Bacteria; phylum Verrucomicrobiota; class Verrucomicrobiia; order Chthoniobacterales; family Chthoniobacteraceae; genus CAIURC01. Next base: position 3,549 of record JAYVTN010000335.1, read on the forward strand.
CCGCATAAACACAGGGCTCCCAGCCCGCACACCCATTGCGCGCGACTCCCGCGTACTCGCGGATGAAAATCCCGGATGGTGAAGATTCGGAACCGCAGAGATCCCGATTCATCTTCGTCGCGATGCTCGAAGTCCATCGACTCGCGGCTTGAAGGGCAAAATTATTTTAATTTTTTTCGCGTGGCATTTTGCGCGTTGAAAAATGCGCGGCCATGCGTGTTGGAAATTTACGCATCCTCTTGGAAGCCGCATAGCCACACGTTTTGCGAGCCATAGCATCACGGCACTGCCCCGATCATCCGCTTCCATTTCTTTCGCCTTCACCTCTTGTGCGCTTAAGATTTCCGCAACGCACACGCAAAAACTTATTGACCGTTTTCACTCATATCATTACCCAACACCTATCAACGTGATGCTTCCGCACACTACATTTTCCGTGAACCGCTACTGCGGTCTGAAAGGGGGGATTATCGATGGCGATTAAAAAAGCTCCTGCAAAAAAAGCAGTCGTAAAAAAAGCACCAGCCAAGAAAGCAGCACCAGTCAAAAAGGCAGCTGCGAAAAAGGCACCGGCCAAGAAAGTTGCAGCCAAAACGGCTCCGGCCAAGAAGGTTGTGGCTAAGAAGGCACCGGCCAAGAAGGTTGCGGCTAAAAAAGCTCCGGCCAAGAAGTAGTCTAAGAACGTTGCTCCTAAAGAGCAGCCGACTGAGGCCCCTATCTTGAAAACCTAGTTTTGGAATGGGAGGAGAAATTCGTTTCTCCTCCCATTTCTTTTCAGCGAGAATCAGCGTTTGCAATCTACCATGAACACCTTCCTTCACACTGCCGTTATTGCGGCGCGGGCCGCCGGCGCACTCTTGCGGGCCAATTTCGGACAACCCTTGGACGTCAACGCTTTCGAGGCGCACGACATCAAGCTCCAACTGGATATCCAAAGCCAGGAACTCATCACCCGCCATCTTCTGGAGAGTTTCCCCGACCACGCCATCTTCGGGGAAGAAGGGATCGCGGGAAACCAGGCCAGTCCTTGGCAATGGATCGTGGATCCCATCGATGGAACCGTGAATTTTTTCTACGGCATCCCCCATTTTTGCATCTCCATCGCCCTGCGCCACGGCGAGGAGATCATTGTCGGGGTTATCTACGACCCCATGCGCGACGAGATGTGGCAGGTTGAGAAAGGGGGCATTCCCACGCTCAACGGCAAACCCATCGCAGTCAGTGAACGCACCCAACTCTGCGATGCCGTCCTCTCGGTGGGCTTTTCTAAAACCAAAACCACAATTTCGGCCGGCTTGCCGACGCTTGAGAAGTACGTCCAAAAGGCGCGCAAGTGTCGCCTGATGGGAAGTGCGGCCTTGGACCTGGCCTACGTCGCCTGTGGACGCCTGGATGCCTACATTGAATCCTCGGTTAGTCTTTGGGATGTCGCAGCCGGCAAGTTGCTGGTGGAAACCGCAGGGGGCAGTTATCAGGCCACCCCAAGAGAAGATTATCCGGAAAAAATCGCGGTCATTGCCTCCAATGGCCGCATCAACCTGGAGCTCTGAAGATGCAACTCGTTGGAATCGGATACGACGTACACCGGTTTTCTGAAGATCGGCCCCTGATCCTGGGCGGAGTGGAAATCCCGCATACGCACGGACTCGAAGGCCATTCCGATGCGGACGTCCTCGCCCATGCAATCGCTGATGCTGTTCTTGGGGCCATCGGCGAACGCGATATTGGCCATCATTTCCCAAACACCGACGAGAGCATCCGAGGTATCAGCAGTTTGGAAATCCTGCGCAAGGTCGCCGCGCTGATGAGGGAACGTGGCGCCCGGGTCATCAATGTGGACGCCTCGCTGATTGCCGAGGAGCCCAAGGTGAGCCCGCATGTCACCCAGATGCGGATTAATTTAGCCGAAGCCCTGCAAATCCCTGTGGGCCGTATCGGCGTCAAGGCGACCACCAACGAAGGCATGGGCTTCCTGGGCCGTCGTGAGGGCATTGCGGCCATGGCAGTGGCCAGTGTCGTGGTGCCAGAGCCCGAGTAAGACGATGCCAATCGAGTTTTTCAACACGTACACCCGGGAGCTCGAAGTCTTCCGTCCTTTGGATCCGGATGGGGGCCTGGTCAAAATGTACACGTGCGGGCCCACGGTCTATAACCACGCCCACATCGGCAACTTCCGGGCATACCTCTTTGAGGATCTCCTCCAACGGCATTTGGAAGCACGCGGGCACCGGGTCAATCGCGTGATGAATCTCACAGACGTCGACGACAAGACCATCCGCGATTCCCGCAAAGCCGGCCGGCCGTTGGCCGATTTTACGGCAATTTACAAAGCTGCTTTCTTCGAAGACATCGCTGCCCTGCGCATCAAACCCGCAGACCACTACCCGGCGGCCACCGAAGCGCGTTACATCGCGCGCATGATCGGGATGATCACCTTGCTGCTTGATCGCGGAGCCGCTTACCAGGCAGAGGATGGTTCCATTTACTTCCGTTTGTCCTCCTTTCCCGCTTACGGCAAACTCGCCCATCTCAATCTCGAGGAGCTGCGTCCCAGCGGACGGATCAGTTCCGACGAGTACGAAAAGGAGAACATCGGGGACTTCGCCCTCTGGAAAGCTTGGGACGAAAAGGACGGGGACGTTTTTTGGGAATCGCCCTGGGGCCGGGGCCGGCCGGGCTGGCATATCGAATGCAGCGCCATGGCCACAGAACTGCTGGGTCCCGAGTTGGATATCCACTGCGGCGGGGTCGATAACATCTTCCCCCATCACGAAGCCGAGATTGCTCAATCGGAATGCTGCACCGGCAAGACTTTCGTGCGCTACTGGCTGCACTGCGCCCATTTGATGGTCGATGGCCATAAGATGTCCAAGTCCTTGGGCAACTTCTACACCTTGCGCGACCTTCTAAACCGGGGATTCACCGGACGCGATGTGCGATATGCGCTCATCACCGTCAACTACCGGCTTCCGTGCAATTTCACATTGGCTGGCCTTGAGGGCGCCCGTGCGGCGTTAGCCCGGATCGATCAGTGGGTCGAACGCCTGTGCGACCACAAGAAGGAGGCGTCGGCCCAGTCCACGCCTCTGAGCGATTACGCGACACGCTTTCTTGAATGCTTGGACAGCGACCTGAACATCTCCGGCGCCATGGGCCAACTCTTCGACTTACTGCGCGAGACTAACAAAGCCCTGGACGAAGGCACCCTGGCGCCAGGCCAAGCCGCCACCCTCTACCAGGACTGGCTGAGGCTTAACCATCTGCTTGCCATCGAATCCGAGACTGTAGCGGTTCCCGCCCAAGCGTTGGCTCTGGTTGAGGAGCGCCAGCAAGCGCGCGCCGCCAAAAATTGGGCGCTCAGCGACCAATTGCGCGACCAACTCGCTGCGATGGGCTGGCTCATAAAGGACACCAAGGATGGCCCAAAGTTAACCAAGGCCTCATAAGAAAGCGCTATTTCTCCCAAGCCGCCGCTCTCATTGCACTCGTAAAGCCGTCTTAGGACCGCTTAACTGCGCGCTTCCGCAATTAATATCCAGGATGTTTGCTCCTCAAGATTACCTCGACCTCAATCATACGGAACACCGCATGCTGTTCGAGAATGCGGCGAATGCGTGGGACGCCCTCTCGCAGGTCACCAGCTACCTCCAGTTCCGGCTCAAGCCCGGAATCCATGGACGACTGATCGGAAAGCCTTTCATCAGCGGGGCCGTCTTCATTGGCAAAGGGACCGTCATCGAACAGGGGGCAATGATCAAAGGGCCGGCATGGATCGGGGAGAACTGCGAGATCCGCAACGGATGCTACATCCGTGAGAATGTCATCGTGGGCTCGGGCTGCGTGCTGGGCAATTCCTGTGAGCTCAAGAACTCGATCATCTTCGACGAGGCCCAGGTGCCCCACTTCAACTATGTGGGAGATTCGATCTTGGGCTATCGTGCCCATCTCGGCGCAGGGGTGATCCTCTCCAACGTGAAGCTCGACCATAGCGAGATCACCGTGCTGGGACCCGACGGCCTGGTTCCAACGGGCCTACGCAAATTCGGAGCTGTCATCGGCGACCACGCCGAAATCGGGTGCAATAGTGTGATTAATCCAGGCTCCCTCGTTGGACGCCGTTGCATCCTCTACCCCGGCACCCAATGGCGGGGGGTTGCTCCGGAAAACTCCATTATCAAGGTCCAACAGACCCACCAGATTCTCGCACGTCGCGATTGAGCACTTCAGGGCTTGCGCTCTCGCAGACCCTTTGGAAACTTCTCCGCCCTATGTCCAGCCCCGTTGAAACCACCCCGGCCCCCCAAAACGAGTTTGATCCGTTGGCCTTCTGGATCGCGCATAAAAGCACGATCAAGCTTTTTGCCGCCGTTCTTATTATCGGCCTTCTCATCTCGGGCATCTATCAGTTGACCAAGTACCGGAGTGCGCAAGCGGCACGCGCGGCATTCTCCGGAGCAAAATCCGTAGAGGATTACCGGAAGGTCATCGCCGGTTATCCGCAATCAGCCGAAGCGGCCAGTGCCGAACTGCTCCTGGGCGAACAACTGCGCAACGAGGGCAAGTACGACGAAGCGCTTGCAACCCTCAACCGGTTCACGACCGATTTTCCGTCGCATCCGCTAATCAGCGGGGCATGGTCGGGCGTGGCCCTCATCCTGGAATCCCAGGGCAAAGTCGACGAGGCGTTGAATACTTATAAGAAGGTATCGACCATCTACCCGACCAGCTTCAGCGCTCCGGCTGCGCTCATGGCTCAAGCTCGGATTTCTGCTGCCAAGGGTAATCAAGCCGATGCCAAGCGCCTTTACGAGCAAGTGATCGCCCAGTTCGCGAACACCAATTTCGCCGGGCAAGCGATGATGGAGGTCCAGAAGCTGAAGATCCCCGAGCGCGCGCCAACAGCCGAAGCTCCGGCACCCACGGGCGAAGCCGCAGCGGGTGGTGCACCAGTGCCCGCCCCCGTTCCTGTTCCAGCCGCTCCTGTTCCAGCCGCTCCTGCCCCAGCCGCTCCTGCCCCAGCCGCTCCTGCCCCCGCTCCTGCCCCCGCTCCTGCCCCCGCTCCTGCCCCCGTCAAATAGGCGCCCCCCGGCACGCCGACCGAGATAGCATGGGCGTCCAGCCCATGGACGTAGAGTGGGATGGAAGTCCATGCCACATGGCGGGAGCCGCAGCCCCCGGGCCCTACTCGTGACCAGAAAAGGCAATCTCTGTCTTGAACCCACTTTTGAGAGTTGAGCCTTTGGATGGATGAACCTTCGCCTATTCGAGATCCCATGAAAGAGCCGGTCCTTGGAATATTGAAATCCCTCCTCTTCGGCCTTCGCGCTGATTCGCCTGCGGAATATTAACATCTGAAAGTGGCGGGATGGGGGACGAGTTAAACCAAGGGCTGCGCCCCCTTTTGTCTAGGTATTTGCAGTGGAGATATTACGTGACACTCGGAAGTCCGGAGTGTCAAACACGGCGGAGACACTCCCTACGCCGTTCGTTTTGGCTCCATGAACAGAATTCGGCTCGTCACATTTACCAACTTCCTGTGGAGTCTGTGTGAAAGCAATTGATTGGGATGCTGTGGACCTTGCGCACCCGGGTTGAGAGCGCGCGGTGATGCCCTTGCTGGAACCCGCAAAATGGCGCAAAGCGCACCCGGGACCCGAGACCCTCTTTTCCACGAGCGACCTCCCGCGCACGTTGCGCTTGGAAATCTAAAGCCGGGCATTGAGGCAAGGGGCTTTGTACGACTTCGTGAACACAAAGGGGATAGCCCCGAAAGTAGGAGAAACCCTCGCCAAGCCCTACAAAGCATTCTTTCTCAGCGGCGTAGCCCCCGTCCACTCGCTATCCTTCTTACAAAATTGAGCCAAACTCCAGACATGGGCTGGAAGCCCATGCCACATGGGGAGCCGCGGCCCGCGGGCCCTACTCGTCGTAGTCGTCGGACGCCCCCAGTTCAGGCAGCAGCTCCGCCTGGTGCACTTCGGTCTGTCCAATGAAGAGTTCTCCACTGAATATGCCGCCTTTCTCCACCTCGATGGCCTTGGCGTGGACGGTTCCCTCAAGGACCCCACCCTTTTTGATCGTCACCCGCCCTTCGCACAGGATCATCGCAGAGACTTGCCCGTTGATCTCGATGGCACGGGTTTTTACCGGCCGAACGAACTCCACGTCGGACTTCTTCTCAATGACAAGCCTCTCGGTATCGATGCTGCCCAGGCATTTGCCTTGCAACCGCACCCGCATTTCGCCGGTGCAGATGACAGTGCCCTTGAGCTTGCCCTCGATATAGGCCGAGCCGCACGCGATCCGCGAACTGGTTACGTCGGCTTTGGCCGTGATGATCACCTCGCCTTGGGTCTGGATACTTCGACCAAAGGGCCCGGCTATCCTGAATTCCCGCAGGTCAATGTAGGAGCCACACTGCGGGCATGTCGTCGACTGGACCTCGCTGCTGACCTGTTGCTTGGCCCGGCAGCCAAAGCAGGTCACGTCCCGGATTTTTTCACGGGAAATGAACTTCGATAGCTTGTCGAGAAGCGACGGGCCCTTAAGACTCGTCGCTTCTTTCAACAGAAGCTTCTCAATGTTGAAGTGCTCTCCGCACTTCCGGCAGAAGGTCGACTTGGCGTAAGCCGACTCAAGCTGGCTGAACCCACAGTGCGGGCAGTCCGCACTGATTTTTTCCAGCTGCTTGGGCGTATTGCTGCTGCCCACGATGGGCTAAATTTAGCGCGTTGGGGAAACGGCGGCGATTTTCGCCGGCTCAGGAGGGCGGATGCCTTCGGGCTTCAATTGGGTCACCTTGTTTGGGGACACCTCAGATTTGCCCACGAAGGTTGCCCCTTCCTCGATTACCAATCGGGCGGCCTTGAGGTCACCCATCAGCACTGCACGCGCCTTCAACTCGCAACGCTCTTCGACGGTGATATTGCCGACCACCTTGCCGTGTACGGTGGCCGATTTGGTTTTGATCTCGCCGCGGATCTCTGCGTTCTCTCCCACGGTCAAAGTGCCTTGGGAAACGATCTCACCCTCGACTTTGCCGTCGATGGTCAGGTCATTGGTGAATTTGATGGAACCTTTGATTTCGACATCGGCCGAGAGAAGGTTGCGGTTGGATTGATTGGCAATGTCAGACATGATTTTTGAGGTAGTGAGTTTAGAGGGGGGTGCGCCGGATGGATTAGTGGGCCAGCCGCCGATATCCGTTTTCGATGGCTTTTCGGTCATTGGACCGACCCGACATTTACTCGCCTCCAAACCGCTGTCAACGTCGCCTTATGGATTCGTCATGGAAACCCCTGAAATCCTCCTCACCCGGCCAACTCTTCGGCCGGATAGGTCCAAATCTCACTCAAGGTGGGATGGTAATGGGGAATCCGGGCCAAATCTCCCGCGGTCGCTCCAAAATGCATGGCCACAACGATCTCGTGGATGAGTTCGGAAGCCGACGGGCCCACGACCATCCCACCCAGGATCTTGCGGCCCTCCTTGGCGCAAATCAGCTTCACAAAACCTTCGGTCTCCCCTGCGACCATGGCTTTACCCAGATCATTGAAGGCGTAGGAGGCACTCAACACCTCCAGGCCCAGCGCCTCGGCCTCCGTGCCGGTCAGTCCCACAGATGCCACTTCAGGCTGGCTAAACACGGCAAAAAGCTTGAGCCGGTAATCGATCCGCTCCAGAGCCTCTGTCTGCCCCTTGAGCAGATGGGCCGCATTCCGGGCGGCCACTTCGCCTTGCTGGATGGCCAAATGCACCACCTCAAAGGGGCCGCAAACGTCCCCCGCGGCAAAGATATGGGGCAAGAGGGTCTGCTGGCTCGCATTGGTCCCAAGCCCTCCATGAGCAAGGCCCAGCCCTGCGGCTTCCAAATTTAAGCCCTCGGTAAGTGGCTTCCGCCCCAGCGCGTACACGATTTCCTGCGCTTGGACCGACCGCTTCTCCCCGCCCTGGTGGAAAACTACACGCTTTTGGGCCCCCTCCCGTTCGACCCGCACCAGAGCCGTATTGGAGAACACCCGGATCCCCCGTTTGCGGAAAGCGTCGGCTATTGCGTCGGAAACATCCGGATCCATTTCCCGCAGAAAATGGGCCCCGCGTTGGACCAAAGTCACTTCAGTGCCCAAGCCCCGGTAGTAGCTGGCCAATTCCAAGGCAATTGCTCCCCCACCCAGCACAAAGACCGAGTCCGGGATCTGATCGCTTTCCATTACATGATCGCTTTCAAGGCACCCGGTTTCTTCCAACCCGGGGATATCCACCCGGTTCAAGCGGGAGCCTGTGGCAATCAGGATAAACTTGGCTTTCACAGTGACCACACTCCCGTCCAGTCCCGCCAGCTCTACGGTGTGCGGATCAAGAAAACGGGCCCGGGCCCGCACAAAATCAAAAGCGCCGGTTTGGAGTTGGCCTTGGCGATACCCGGCGAACTCCTCCACTAATCGGCGTTTTCGGGCAATGATCGCGGGTCCGTCAGCCCCGAAATACTCTGCGCGCAGCCCAAACTCGCCAGCCCGCCGGATCCCTTCAGCCCGGTGAGCGATCTCCAAAAGGGCCTTGCTGGGCATGCATCCGCGCAAAATACAGAGCCCCCCGACCTGTGCGCCGCCTTCGACAACCAACGTTTGCAACCCGTGGCGGGCGGCCGTCGAAGCTCCGGCGTATCCGGCACTGCCCCCACCAATGACGACAAAATCGTAGGTATCCTTCATCGGGGCAACTTACTGGATTTTACGGCAAACAGCTTGAAATAATCATTCGCGAACACGGGCACCAAGAACTCACCTACGCTGTGGGGCTGTTCAATAAGCGCAGTCGCCAGGGGTTGCTCCGGAGGAACCCCGCCCAGGAGCTGATTGGAGGTGCTGATCACCCGCGATGCCTCGTCGGCCACGACCCAAGCCACATGCCTCGACCGCAGAATCGTTCCAGCCTCCTCCTGGGTTCCCGCCAAATAAAACCGCGCGGTATCCACGATCCCGGGCAGGCTCTGGTGGGAACTTCCAGCCACCCCGGGCTGGTCCGACCAATAGGCCAACGCCGGTGATATCCACCAGGGCGCAAGGAAGGCCCTCTCCTCGGCGTCCTCCATTTTTCCCGCGATCTCCCGCAAAAGCACCGACTCCTGCCGATGAACCTGGCGTTGCTGTTCGGCCGCCTCTCCCGGGAAAAGCCGACTGTCCCATTCCCGGGCCACGGGCCAAAGAGCGAGGGCAAAAGCCAAGCCCCCCACCCAGGACCTTCGGAACAGAGCCAACTGCCAAGGCAAGGCCATTACGAATACGAGGGCCAGGAAGTAACCCCAGCGCGCCTGCCACCCGGTAAGGACCCCGAGAAAGACTAAAAGCGCGAGGAGTGCCCAGGCAAACCGCCGCGTCCGGCCTACCCAAAACAGCAAAGCTGGGCCGACGACGGCGCCAAAACCCAGCCATCCGCACACATCGGCCAGCCGCGCATGGGCCAGTTCCCCGATCGATTGCCGCCAATTGGCAAAATACCCGAGCATTTCAGGGGCAGGCACGGGATTGCGCCAACCCTCCACCCACCAGGCCAGTGCCACCACGGATCCGAGCGCAATGGCCCAGGCAATCCGCCCCGGTGCCCGCCAACCGGGCCGGTTGAAAGCGAGCCAAAGCCCGAGCACACCGCCAAAAAGGACCAGAGGCTCGTAAAGGGAGACCCACAGGGCGAGTCCCCATGAGAGCCCGCCTACGACGGACCAACCGCGCCCGGGACTCGTCAACAGGCGTTCCTCGGCCGCCAAGGCGATTGCCAGCAGCAGTATCAAGAGGGATTGATGGTCTGGACGCCCCAGAACCGTCCCGTGGACCAAAACAGGGCTGATGGCGAAAAGCAGCGGTACGGCCCACCCCCAACGCGCTGGAGTTTCCAACAAAATCCTCGAAGCCCACCACCCCAGGAAAAGGCAGGTAGCAATCCCGAGCAGGGGGGAAACGAGGGCGCCTGCCACATCGAGTTCCTGGCCGCGGAGCACGCTTTGGCGACCGGGATCGGCCAGCGCCAACACCCCGTCCACCCCGTGGCGCAGGCCTACAATGAGATAATCCAGGGGCGCCGTCGTATGGGGCTGCACCCCGGCAGGGAAATTCTCGAATCGATGCCAGCGGACCACCTGGATGCCTCCTCGTTCGATCAGGCGCGCCCGGGTCATTCGCGAATAACAGTCCCCGTCCTGGAAATAGACGCGGTTCTCCACGAAAACCTCGTGGAGGGTATGGCAGCGTACCCAAGCGGCCAGCAATGCGCAGAAAAAGATCCAAAGCCCCGTCTTCAAGGTGTGGACTCTTCCAAAGGGCCTCCGGGCTGTCCACCCACATCTTGTGGTCTTGAAAGCCCAAAAACCCAATTACTTGGACAAACCGCCCTTGAGACGGGAAAAAAACGTTGTGGCCCCCCCACCGGCTCTTCTAGTGTTAGGGTTTAATTTCTATGGCCGATCTGCCCGCTTCTGCCCCCCTCGAAACTCCTGAGCATTCCAATCTCAACGAGATAAACGATGCCAAGTACGACGCTTCCAAAATCGACAAGCTGGAAGGCTTGGCGGGGGTGCGCCAACGCCCCGGCATGTATATCGGGCCAACGGATGAGCGCGGTCTTCACCACTGTGTGTTCGAGGTTTTGGACAATTCCATCGACGAGCATCTCGCGGGCCACTGCTCGCGCATCGATGTGAATATCCACGTCGATGGGTCCTGCTCGATCCGGGACAACGGCCGCGGCATTCCCGTGGACATGCATCCCAAGTTCAAGGTGCCCGCAATCGAACTGGTGCTCACCAATCTCCACGCGGGCGGCAAGTTCGGCCAAGGCGCTTACAAATACTCCGGCGGTCTCCACGGCGTCGGCGCCAAGTGCGTCAATGCGCTTTCCGATTGGTTCAAGGTCGAGGTCCAGCGCGATGGCAACGTCTATCACATGGCTTTTGCACGCGGGGTCACCACCCAGGCACTCATCATTATCGGGGAGGTCAAAAACAAGAAGAACACCGGCACGCTCATCACGTTCCTGCCTGATCCGACGATCTTCACCATCACGGTCGATTTCCAGTTCACAAAGCTGGCCACCCGCCTGCGCGAACTCGCCTTCCTCAACCCCGGTTTGGAAATCAATTTGGTGGACGAACGCGCAGAGACCTCCAAGAAAGAGCAGTATTTTTACAAGTTGGGCATCGAGGAGTTCGTTCGCCAGCTCGGCGAGAACAAGACCCTGCTCCACCCTAAAACCATCATTCTGGGCGGTCGCCGGAAAGTTAAATTCAAGAACAAGGACCAGGTCGAGATCGAGGACGACATGATTGTGGACTGCGTCATGCAGTACAACGACAGCTACAACGACCAGATCCTTTGCTTCACCAATGCCATTCCCAATCCCGATGGCGGCACCCATCTCACTGGGTTCCGGACCGCGCTGACCCGCGCCATCAACCAGTACGCCAAACAGAACAGCCTGCTCAAGGACAAGGATCCCGCCATCTCCGGGGACGATGTCCGCGAAGGCCTGATCTGTGTATTGGCCGTCAAACATCCCAACCCGGGCTTCGAGTCCCAGACCAAGGTCAAATTGGTGACCGCGGAAGTCGAAGGCATCGTTTCCTCGATCACCTACGAGGGGCTCATGACCCATTTCGACTCGAACCCCCCGGTGGTTCGCAAGGTCATCGAGAAATGCCTCATGGCCGCACGCGCCCGCGAAGCCGCCCGCAAAGCCCGCGAGACGGTTCGCAAAAGCGCCCTCACCGGCGGTGGCCTTCCGGGTAAATTGGCGGACTGCTCCGAGCGCGACCCGTCCCTGACCGAACTTTATATTGTCGAGGGCGACTCGGCAGGTGGCTCCGCCAAACAAGGCCGTGATCGGCGCTACCAGGCGATCCTTCCCATCAAAGGCAAGATCATCAACGTGGAGAAAGCCCGTTTGGATCGGGTTCTTCAAAACACCGAGATCCAGACCATGATCACGGCCATCGGCACCGGGATCGGCGCTGGCGAGCAAGAAGGCTCCTTCAACATGGCCAAACTCCGGTATGGCCGCATCATCATCATGACCGATGCGGACGTGGACGGCTCCCATATCCGCACCCTGCTGCTGACCTTCTTCTACCGCCAGATGACCGAGTTGGTGCGGGGCGGCAAGATCTACATTGCCTGTCCGCCGCTCTACAAAATCAAACGCAAAAAGCGGGAGGAGTACGTCGACGATGACGCCGCCCTCAACCGCATCCTCATCAACCTTGGGGCCGATGAGGTCAAATTCAAGAACTTGGCCGATGGCAAGGAGTTCACCGCGACCCAACTCAAGGAAATCCTCGGTCTGCTGGAGCGTCTGGCCAAGTTTAGCGACTCCATTCGACGCCACGGTGGGGACTTCGAGGACTATATCACCCAGCGGACGAGCGCCGGAATCCTGCCCACTTACCTGGTGAAGGTACGCGAGGGCAATAACGAGCACACGAAGTACTTCCATGGCGAGGACGAGCTCCGGAACTGGGCCTTGAGCCCCGACAACAAGGATCTCAATCTCTTTGAGGAACCCGCTCCCGAGCCCACTGGCGAGAACCCGGTGGTCCCCGTTCCGAGCGAGAAGCCCAAGAAATCCGAGGGACCCCGCCGCAGGGCGCGCCTGGTTGAACTCCATGAATCGAGCTCGGTCCACAAGCTCATCGGAGAACTCGCCCACAAGGGGCTCAAGGTAGAACATTATTCCAATAGCGACCAACCCATCTTCAGTTTGACCGAGGGCGATGGCGAGAAGGCGCAGACTCATCCGCTGTTCTCGATCCCCGAGATCTTGAGCAAGGTCATCGAGATCGGTCGCAAAGGGATGACCGTCCAACGCTTCAAAGGCTTGGGCGAGATGAATGCCAAAGAACTCTTTGAGACGACCATGAACCCCGAGAAACGCAAGATGTTCAGGGTCGAGCTCAATGACGACAATGCCGTTGATGCTGACCGCATGTTCACCATCCTCATGGGCGATATCGTCGAACCACGCCGCCAATTCATCGAAGATAACGCACTCAATGTGCGGAACCTCGACATCTGAGCCTCTCTGCTAAGCCTCTCTGCCACCCCTTTCAGCCGTGTATAACATCAACGAAAAAGTCGAACCCGTAAATGTGGCCGATGAGATGTCGAAGTCCTTTTTGGACTACTCGATGTCGGTCATTGTTTCCCGTGCGTTACCGGATGCCCGCGATGGCTTGAAGCCTTCCCAGCGGCGAATCTTGTTTGCGATGAACGAGCTGGGCGTACAGCCCAACCGTAAGCATCTCAAATGCGCCAAGATTGTGGGTGAAACGATGGGCAACTATCACCCGCACGGGGATCAAGCCATTTACCCGACACTCGTGCACATGGCCCAATCCTGGGCGATGCGCGAAATGCTCATTGAAGGCCAAGGCAACTTCGGCTCGGTGGAAGGCGACCCTCCAGCGTCCATGCGGTATACCGAAGCGCGCTTGCGCCATCTCGGAGCCGCGCTCATGGACGACATGGAGCTCAACACGGTGGATTTCGTACCCAACTACGACGAGACCCGCAAGGAGCCGACTGTTTTCCCAGCCGCATTCCCGAATCTCCTGGTCAATGGGGGCACAGGGATCGCCGTGGGCATGGCCACCAATATTCCGCCCCACAATCTGGGAGAGATCATTGATGGCACGTGCGCCCAGATTGATGACCCGGAAATCACGCTCGAAGGGCTCATGCAGTACGTGAAGGGACCTGATTTCCCCACCGGCTGTATGCTTTTGGGCAGCGAAGGCATCCGCAACTATTTCGCGACCGGAAAAGGCAGCCTGCGGGTCCGCGGCAAAGCCGGTGTGGAAGAACTCAAGGGCAACCGCGAGCAGATCGTCATCACCGAGATCCCCTACAATGTGAACCGGGCCGTGCTCGTATCGCGGATCGCTGAACTGGTCAACGAGAAGGTCCTCACAGACATCACCGCAATCCGGGACGAGTCCGACGAGAACACCCGCGTGGTCATCGAGCTCAAGCGCGATGCATTGCCCAAGGTGGTCATCAACAATCTCTACAAGCACACTTCCCTGGAGTCTTCCTTTGCGGTGGCCATGCTGGCCATTGACCGCGGCAAGCCCAAGCTGCTGAGCCTTAAGGAAGCCATCGCCTGCTTCATCGAACATCGCCGCGAAGTCGTTCTGCGCCGCACACGGTTTTTGCTCGATCAAGCCGAGGATCGCGCCGAAGTCCTCGAAGGTTACCTGATCGCCCTGGCTAATCTGGATGATTTCATCCGGATCATCCGTGGATCCAATAACCGGGATGAAGCCAAGGGCAAACTACTGGCCTTGAGCTGGGCCAAGCCCGCCGTCGAGCAGATCGGGATCCTGATCCGCTCCGAGGCGCGCATCGTCGATGGCCGCTACACCTTCACCGAACGCCAGGTCAATGCCATCCTCGACCTGCGCCTTTATCAACTCACCGGCCTCGAACGCGACAGCATCAAGGCCCAGTACGACGAGTTGCTGGCCACGATCATCGATCTCTTGGATATCCTGGCTCGCGAATCGCGGGTCTTGAAAATCATCAAGGAAGAGCTGCGCACGATCCAGACCAAGTATGCCAGCGCCCGCTTGACCGACATCGTACCCGACCAGGGTGAGATCAACATGGAAGATCTCATTGCCAACGAGGGCTGCATCATCACGATCACCCACAACGGTTTCATCAAGCGCACCGCCGTGAGCTCCTACCGCGCACAACGTCGCGGGGGCAAAGGCGTGATCGGCATGACCACCCGCGAAGGCATCACCGAGGACGACAACGACTTCGTCGAGCATCTCTTCACGGCTGCGGCCCATGATTACCTCATGTTCTTCACCCAGTCCGGCCGTTGCTATGTCGAGCGCGTCTACGAGATCCCGGAAATGAGCCGCGCCTCCAAGGGCCGCTCCATTGCCAATTTGTTGGAATTGCGCAGTGAGGAGAAAATCGCCGCCACGATCCGCATCCAGGGCCAGAAGACCGATGAGGAGACTTGGAGCGAATCCCTGCACATCGTTTTTGCGACCCGCACCGGGAATGTTAAGAAATCGAACCTGAATGATTTCAAGAACATCCGCAAAGGCGGGATCATCGCCATCCAGATTGAGGAAGGTGACAACCTGATTGCCTGTAAGCTGACCGAAGGGCACAACGAGATCGTACTCATCACCACAGAAGGCATGAGCATCCGATTCAGCGAAGAAGAGTTGCGCGATCAGGGCCGTAACACCGTGGGCGTTTGGGGTATCCGTCCCGACAAGGGCGATTTCGTAGTCTCGGCGGCCATTGTGAGCCCCGATTGCATGCTGTTGGTTGCGGGCGGCAACGGGATCGGCAAGCGCACGACATTCGAGGAGTACCGGATCCAATCCCGTGGGGGCAAAGGGGTCATCACCATGAAGAAGACCGATCGCACCGGCGTGGTCATTGGCGCGCTCAGCGTGCGTGAGACCGACGAGTTGATGCTGATCACCAACAAGGGCAAGATGGTCCGCACCCGCATCAACGAGGTGCGCGAGACCGGCCGCAACGCCCAAGGGGTCAAGCTCATTGACCTGCGTACCGGAGAAACCCTGTGCGGGATCGCCCCCGTGGTGGGCGGCGAAGAAGAGCCCGAAGCCGAGCCCACTCCCGAGCCCAGTCCCGAGTAATGCGCCAGGCCGGCCCGATCAGGGGTTGAGCCGCCAGATCGTGTAATTCAGCGCGCCCGCGAAACTCACCCAAGCCAGATAGGGCACCAGAAGGAGCCCGGCGGCCCTGCGCACCTGCCAGAAGGCAAGCAATGTGAGTGAGAGAAGCGACCAGAGGGCCATTATCTCGGCAAAGGCAATACCGGGGCTATGCAGTCCAAAAAACAGAGGCGTCCACAGCGCGTTGAGAAGCCATTGGAGAAGAAAAAGCCTAAGCGCGCGCCCTTGAGTCCTCCACCCGCCCTCGCGCCAAACCAGCCATGCGGCTATAGCCATCATCGCGTAGAGCAACGTCCACGCTGGGCCAAACACCCATGGCGGAGGATTCCACGCAGGCCGATTCAGGCCGGCGTACCAGCCGTCGACCTTCACAAACACGGCAGAGCCGGCAGCCGAAAAGCAGAGCAGCAGCCATCCAGCCAAGCTCAGACTTTGCATGCGAAGGGAATTGGGACCGGGGGTGGAAGCCGTCATTGGATTGGATGGGTTTGATTTGGATCTGGGCGGCCCGCAGTCGAACCGCGGGCAACGTATCATGAGCTTCCAGTCCATGAATACCCAGTCCATTGCATAGGCTTCCAACCCCTGCACAGCCCTTCGGATCATGGTCAAGGAGCGTGCGCCGGAGTTGCTGCGGGCGGAGCTCTCGAAGCGGTCCTGGGTGCCGCAACCCATTTTCATGAGCGGGGTCAACCGGGTCCGCGAGATGCACGGAGGAAAACTCTACGACCCGACTGGGGCAAGCGGATGGCAGGCGAGGGCGTCTACGCTGATCAGATGAAAATGCTTTTTCTCGCGGCCAAACGAAAGGCCGGGTTCAAGGGCTCGACTCCTGAGCTATCCAGTGCCGCATTCAAGGTGCCCACCGACCAGCTGGAGCTCTTCGAGGGCTGAATTCATTCGGTTGGCCCTGCCGTCCTTGCTCGGTCCCTTGGGTCCCTTGGGTCCCTTGGGTCCCTTTTACCCCATAAAGGCTCCCCTTTTCTTTTTGCACTCCGCCGCTAGGATCATTGCCCCACTGTAATGCCCGCCCACACCGACACTCCCCAGAGCGATAGCCAATCGCAACCGCCCACCAAGCGGCACCGCTTCCGACTGGTCCGTTTGATCCTGCTCCTGATCATCACCGCATTGGTCTCCCTATGTGAGCCCCGCATCTTCCAGCTCGTCGCTCGCAAACTCTTGGGCTTGGAGGCTTGGCGCAATGGCATCACGCTTCGCGGAGCTGCAGTGGAGAGCTCACTTTTTGAGCCTTTTGTGGTTACCGGAATCCGGTTTCACTCGGTGGGACCCACCGGAAACACAACGCACATGGAAATCGAGCGGCTTGAGGCGCAGTTGGACCCCAAGGCCCTCTTGCGTGGCAACGCTGGCCGGATGTTCCAGCGCCTGAGTCTGAGCGGGATCGTGGGCACGACGGTGTTTCCTGAGACACCCACCCCAAAAATCAAGACCTCGGGGCTCATCTCCGAACTCCGGGCACTTCCAAAACGCCTTAAGACCACCGGAGGCAAATGGTGGCAGATGCCTTCCCTGATCGAACTGCGCCAGATCGAATATACCTGGGAAAAAGAAAACTCCGGGGACTCGGTACATCTGGAGAGAAGCCAATTGATTGCCAGCCCCTTGGAACCCGGGGTTATCCAGATCGGTCGCTTAACACTCAAGCAACCATGGCTGACCCGCACATTCCGCGATGTCCGCGGCACAACCGCCATCCAAGGCTCGGATCTGACCCTTGCCGAACTCCTACTGGAGCCCGATGTGGAAATCGTTCATTGCTCGGCCGATTTGGATTCATTGGTCAGTGGTCACTTGGACTTGGAGATGAAGCTGGCTGCATTCGGTGGTCAAATCCGGATCGGCCGTACACAAGCCACACGCCAGACCGAGGTCCACTTCACCCAGATCAGCGTCGGCAAGCTAGCCAGCTTCCTACATCTTTCCGATGCTGCCGGAGGAACGATCAAAGAGGGGAACTTCAACTTCCCCGGCTCCCTCTCAAAGCTGGAAAAGGCGACCGCTCGCCTCTGGCTGGACGCCACCAACTTCCAATGGGAATCCCGTCAATGGGATAGCTTGGCATTAGGTGCCAACCTGGCCGATGGCCGCATCGAAGTCTACAAACTCAACCTCCAACAGGGCCGCAATCGGATCAACTTGAGCGGAGAGATGGCGCTCCCTCTTCCCGGCATCAAATGGTGGCAGACGGAATTTACATGCAATGTGGCTGCCACGGTCGAAGACCTCACCCAGTTCTCGGCCCTGGTCCTACCCGAGTTCAAATTCGCGGCAGGCAAGTTGAAGATCGACGGTTCCGTGCGTGGTCGCAATCAGCTCTTCAACGGCGCGCTCATTGCCTCCGGCTCCCAACTCCGCTGGCGCAATGCTCCCATCGAGAATCTCCATGCGGCAGTGCGTTTGGAAGGCAACGAATGCCAAATCAGCAATCTGGAGCTTTTCAATAATGGCGACTTCGTCCGGGGCCGCGGGGTGGTCAACATCGTGGGCGCGTCCCAGTACTGGGGCGAACTGAGCGCTTCTATCTCGGACCTGGCCACCTACTCGGCCATCCTGCAAAAGCCTCTTGTACCCGAACCGATGGCAGGCCGCGCACTCATAGACTGGTCCGGAGAAGGCTCCGCAAAAGGACACAGTGGGAAGTTCCTGGCCCAGCTTAACAAGGTCCGTTCCTTGGGCGCCTCTGCCGGCCAACTCCACCCCATCAACGTGAACATGGAAGGCTCCTACACCTTGGGCAATATCCAGTTCAGTACATTTGCGCTCTGGGACGATGAATCCTCCATGACGGCCAATGTGGGGGTGGGAAAGAAAGCCCTGAGCCTCCAGAAAATCCTGCTCACCCACGGCAAAAAGATCGCGCTCGAAGGCGATGCTCTACTGCCCCTCGACATCTGGCAGCGGTGGCCAAACACTTCCCTTGCGGAACTTCTTGATGACGGAACCGTGTGCCAGATTCGGCTCAAGGCCAATGGGCTCGATCTGCGCCAGGCCTCCCAGCTTTCGGGCTGGAACGTTCCCGTGTCGGGCACCCTCAATGGCACGCTTGCCATTGACGGCCCTGTGGCTGCCCTGAAATCCTCCGGAACCTTGGTCTTGAGCCGGGGCCAACTGCCCGTGGGTTGGAACTACGGAGCGCTCACGGACATCGAAGCAACCGCCTTGTTTGAAGATGAGCATTTTACGCTCACCAAGTTCACAGCCAAGTCCGGCGGCGACCCCTTCCAGATCCACGGAAGCGTCAGCCTGCGCAACCCGCGGGATCCGGAGCTTCAACTTGCGCTGGAAACCGCCAGCCTCAGCGTTCCCATCTTTGGCGCCGATCGCCCCAATCCGATCGTGGCTACGGCAAGCCTGGATCTTACCCTCAATGGCCCATTGAGTGCCCCAACCCTCAAGGGCGAGGCACTCATCCACAAACTCGTGC
Organism: Spartobacteria bacterium; assembly: GCA_043788785.1. Classification (GTDB taxonomy): domain Bacteria; phylum Verrucomicrobiota; class Verrucomicrobiia; order Chthoniobacterales; family Chthoniobacteraceae; genus CAIURC01. Next base: position 22,709 of record JAYVTN010000335.1, read on the forward strand.
TGCCGGCCCAAATTGAACTCGACCCGTTCTGGAACGATGAGCTTGTGAACGTCCCACCGCTATTTCCGACTACCGCCTCCCGTCCTTGGAGCCGGTGGAATTTTGACGTTGCACTCCGCACCCCGGCCACACTGACCACCGAAGGCAATCCAGGAACCACAGTCATCGATGCGCGGGTGAACGGCACAGGAGGCCTGCCGCTCTGGGCCGGCACCCTGCGCCTTAACGGATTGAAGGCCACTAGCGGCCATCTTCCCATGAGGATTGCCTCCGCCATAGCGACGTTTGCGCCCCAAACCCCTGCAATCCCTACTCTCGACGCCCAACTCCAAGGGGACCTGCTCGGCCAATCCTTCTCCATCCATTTGGCAGGGCCACTGCAAAAACCACTCAAATGGGCAATCACCGAGCCGCCACTCACGGCCGAGTTGCTCGGAAAAGCGCTCGCTGGAGAGACCCTGGAGTCTCCCATCATCTTTGAACGCTCAATGTTCGAGCTTCGTTCTCCTTCCGTGTTTACTCCCGAGGCCCTCGTCTATCCTTGGACACAGATATTTGTGCTGCCCGTACCGCCTCCACAAGCCTCCATCGTTACCCCCTCCCCACTGCCCAGCCGATGAGGCGATTTTTTCAAGGCCGCGGCCAAAGCCTTTACATCGGGCGATTCCTGCGCATCGCCTTCTATCTGGACTACTCCTGGTTCGCGATGGCAGCCATCGTGACATTCACGTTGGCCACTGATTTCTTCCCGGAATTGGAGAAGGGCCACTCCCAGCCAGTGTATTTGGCAATGGGAATTTCCGGAGCGCTCCTGTTCTTTTTCAGCATCCTCCTTCACGAACTGGGCCATAGCGTGGTCAGCCAGCGTTGCGGGATCCCGGTGCCGCGCATCACGCTCCAATTCATCGGAGGCGTGGCCGAGATTGCCCGGGAACCCGATGACGCCATGTCCGAGTTGAAAATCGCCCTCGGAGGGCCGGCCGTCAGTGTGCTCTTGATCGTTTTTTACGCGGGCGTTTCGGGTTTCTTGGAGGGCTTGGGCTGGCTCCCAGCTGCCGTTGTTTTCTACTGGCTGGCCTGGGCCAACGGTTTCCTGGTGATCTTTAATATGATTCCCGGCTACCCGCTTGATGGTGGCCGTGTCCTGCGCGCCCTGTTATGGGCCCGTTCGGGTCGCCTGCGCCAATCCACTTTCATTACCTCCCGCATCGGCATTGGGTTCAGTTGGGTCCTGATCGCTTGGGGAAGTTACTGCGTGTTGGCCCTCCACCAGCTTAGCGCGCTCAGCTTCCTCCTCATCGGGATGTTCCTCAAAGGCGCAGCCCAACGCGGCTACGCCAATGCCGTCCAGCGCGAGCTCCTCGCCAATCTATGCGTTCGCGACATCATGACCGCGCATCCCCTCTGCATCCCCGCCTCCCTACCCCTGAATCTCGCCGTCGACGATTTCTTCCGCCTTCATCACCACCTCGTATTCCCGGTTTGCGACTCCGATAACGACTTTCGCGGCCTCCTCCATCTGAATGCGATCCGAAGCATTGAACGGGCAAAATGGCCGTATACGTCCGTATCGGAAATTGTTTCTGAAACCGATTGGAGCCATCAACAAATCGGTGCTAACGAGACTGCCGCTCACGCCATGCGAATTTTGATGAGCCCCAACCGTGATCGCCTGGCAGTGCTCGAAGCAGGCAAGGTTGCGGGGATCATTACCCGTAGCGATATGTTGCGTGTGATCCGAATCCATACCCAGCTAGAAGCCTAGTGAGCTGGTCGGGGTGCCCCCGTCCCCATGGCCGCTTGCTTTGATTGTCGGGCCACTGGCGTCATCCTACGCAGGATCTAGCGCGCTGCCCCCGAGCTGACTCCCTGGGCCGGCTACCGGGAGTTTTTGACGCAACCCCGGATTGGGCGTATCCACTCTCTATGTCTAGCCCCACCGCGCACTCCAAAGATCCGCTTCATGGCGTCAAGCTGGAGACCATTGTGACCACTCTTCAAGAGCGCTATGGATGGGAAGAAATGGGCTACCGGATTCCGATCCGTTGCTTCAATTGCAACCCGAGCGTGAAATCGAGCCTCACCTTCCTGCGAAAAACCGAGTGGGCCCGAAAGCGTGTTGAGGAGTGGTTTGTGGCCGATTTGCTCCAATCCCAGAGGAACCATCCCGAACCGCAAACTGGGTCGGATCCGAATGGCGCTGGATTAAGGAATGTTTAGGATGGACGTGCTCCCTTCTCTGCCACCTCCGCGCCTCTGCCACCTCTGC
>JAYVTN010000336.1:0-3608 GCA_043788785.1 Spartobacteria bacterium
CGCGGAACGTGGCGACCAGTGCCAGACGGTATCCATAGCATCGAAAGACCCCAGTGCCGCTGAGGTGTCCGCGCGGTGCAAGGCTTGAAAACTCCAAGCTTTCTCCCCTCCTTGGGACCTGTTGGTGACATCCCCAAGATTAAAAGAGGTGGCTAGACGCGGAATCGAACCGCGGACACGAGGATTTTCAGTCCTCTGCTCTACCAACTGAGCTATCTAGCCCCAAACAGGGCGGTTACTTTGCATTGTGAGCGTTTGATGGCAAGCCGTTTTCTCCTGAAATGTTCCGCCCCATGACAAAATCCTCCGAAATGCGGAGGAGGCGCGGGCAAATTCCCCATGGGCACAGCCTGTTTCCCAGCAGGTGTGGGTTCGGTATCCGTTGGGATCCCAAACGCCAAAGCTTGAGCTTTTTGGCTAAGGGATTCACTGATGGCACCCTCAGCATTCTGCCCGGATATCGTAGGATTGCCGCCATTCAGGTGTGGGTCCACACTGCGCCGCTTCTCACCTTACCTCCCCTTGAGCTTTATGAAAACCAGACCCTTCCACCACTTCGAAATAATCGCGTTCCTTAGCACCGTTTCGCTAGCCCAGGCAGGCCAACCGCAGGAGCCTTTCAAGGAAATGCCCCCCCTAGGGTCACCCTTTGACCAGGGTGCCAAGGAGCTCCAGGTGGTAGCCGGATCCTACTTCTCCCTAAATAACGGAGGTGGGAAACGTCCGACCCTCAATGACGCTGATCTCAACTTGCGATTGGGATGGATGTTGAATTCGCCGGCCGGCACCGGGGTGTTCCGAGGCAATTGCGAACTCCTGGCAGATTTTTACGGCGCAGCCGTTTGGGACGGTCCAGGCAATGGGATGATCGGACTCAATGCCCTGCTCCGTTACAACTTCGTCCAACCCGAGTCCAAGTGGGTCCCTTATTTCCAAGTGGGTGCTGGTGGGCTTTACAACGATATCTATAAGGAAACGCCGCAACGGGTCATCGGCCAAGGGTTCGAATTCAATCTCCAAGCCGGCCTTGGAGTGCGGATATTCCTGCAGCCAAACTTCTCGGTCTCCCTGGAAGGCAACTTCCGGCACATCTCCAATGGCGATCAAGCCGATCGGAACCTGGGCCTAAATTCAATGGGTGGCCTGGTGGGGGTAAGCTACTTTTTCTAAAACACGGTGCCGAAAAGCTGGACCCTTGGAGCTCCCATGATGAGGGGATGCAAGTGGCTGGGATTCTATGGCGAATCCCATGCCACACCGGGCTGAGCCTGCCCCCCCGGTCAGTGTCCCGGGAGCCACGCCCGCCAACGCTCCAGCGGTCTCCTCCCCAATAGGGCACCCGTCCCTTTATGCTGGATCGGCCCGGCTAAGCCAGCCCCCGATCAGCGTCCCGGCGAGTGAACTACGCCCGTACCCCGGTGCCGCCTTGGTCAGGTTGGGGCGCTTCTTCGGGCAGCGGTTGGTCTTTGGTTTCAGGTGCGAAGATCAACGTGACCAACCCCACCAGAAAGATGGCGCACATGGCCATCGCCGAGTAGCGGTACGGAGCGGGTGCCGGAAAGTCTTTGAATACCCCGGTGGTCAGGGCCGAAGAGTAGAAACTGCCCGCAGCTGCCGCAAAGCGCCCCAAATTGTAACAAAACGACGTGCCTGTACTGCGCAGTCGGCTCGGGAATAATTCCGGAAGGTAGATGGCGAAACCCGCAAAAACCCCAAGTTGTGCGGCCCCCATGAGCGGCATCATCCAGTACGCGTCTATTGGGGAGTTCATCTTCCAGTAGACCAGAACGGTCACTACCAGCGCGCAACTGAACCCGACAAAGAATGCGATTCGGCGTCCGGCAGCCTTTGCAAGCCGGGTGAAAAGCCACATGCCTGCGGCGGCCCCAAGCATATTCCAGAGATACGCCCAGACCTTCGCGTCATCAATCTGTGGCTTGGTGATGGCATTGAGCGGGGCTTCCAGTTTTTTAAGTTCCGCATTGGCAATTTGAAGAGCCGCTGCATCCGTTTTGGGGATCTGCCCGAGAGCAAGTCGGCGCTCTTGGATGGGCGCGAAAAGCTCCGTGGCAGCCTGCTTCTCGTAATACGTCTTGAAGACTGTGGTTTGGAGATCCACAGCGTACTCGCCAATCGCCCAGAGTCCCACGACGCCTGTGGAAGCGATCAAAGCGCCCACGATGAGGTTTTTGCGCCAGCGCTTATCGGAAAAAAGCGCCGCATACGGGGCAAAGATGCTGCCTTTAGGCAATTGCCCTGACTCCTTGAGCCGCAGCCATGCTTGTGGCTCGCGAAGATGTTTGCGGGTAAAGACGACCATGACGGCCGGAACAGCACCGATCAAAAACATCCAGCGCCAGCCGCTGCCGGACTCAATGGTGCCAGCTTTCTCCAGGGTGCTGATGCCTTTCATGCAAAACCCCGCAGTGATATTACCAACCGTCGAGAGAACCTGGAGCATGCCCAGTGCTTGGACCCGTGCACCACTGGGAACGGTCTCGGCGATCAGCGCCACCGCTAAGCCAAACACACCGCCGACGCCCAATCCTGTCAGGAACCGGAATACCGTGAAATCGATCCGGTTTTTGCTAAAGAAACTCAGTCCTGTGAAGGCCGAGTAGATGAGGATGGTCAACGTGAGCATTTTCGCGCGTCCATACCGATCGCCCAAGGCACCAAAAATCATTCCGCCGATCCCCCATCCAATGAGAAACCAAGCCGTAACCACTTTCCCGAATGCTTGTACGGCGGGTTCCGAAGGAGATTGTCCCATCAAAGAAGAGAGGGCTGGAATGCGGGCAAGCGAAAAAAGGCGCTGATCCAAGCAATCGAAAAACCAAGCCGCCGAAGCGACGATGAAAACGAACCAGTGATAAGGCGTCAATTGACGCCACCAAGGAGCCTCGGAAGGAGCATGCATACGGGCCGTAAACATGAGAGCCCACTGGACGAGCGACAATCAAAATTTAACCGGGGACGGGGCGTGCTCCGATGAGCGCGCTGGTGGCGGGGATGTTTTCCGGCCGTTGATAGAATGCTGGACTGGAGGGGCGGAAATTGTTGGTATTCGAGGCCGCCGACGGGTACTCAAAAAACCTGCTTGCGTTCAATAATCCCCGAATCCATGAACCCGCTTCGCCGTAGCCTAGTGTCCGCCGTGTTCGGTTGCTTGTTGGTGTGTGAGAGCAGGGCGCAAGTCGAACTGGAGAAGGCTGCCGACAGGGTGACGATAAAGGTGAACGGGAAGCTCTTTACCGAATATCATTATACGGGGGCACCCCACGTGTATTTCTACCCGCTAATGGGGCCGGGAGAGGCGAGGATGACACGTGCCTGGCCAATGGAATCCCCGACAGGCGAGGAGCACGATCATCCTCACCACCGTTCGCTGTGGTTTGCCCACGGGGATGTCAATGGGATCGATTTCTGGACCGAACCCCAGACCCACAAAACGCCCCCGAAAATGCCGGTCGGCAGCATTGAGCATGAGGGCTTTGTCGAAGTGCGCAGCGGCAAAGAGGAAGGGGTGCTTGCCGATACTCTCAAATGGGTTGCTCCGGACGGGAGCATCCCGTTGCGTAGCCAGCAGACCCTGCGCGTCTACAACC
>JAYVTN010000337.1:0-4243 GCA_043788785.1 Spartobacteria bacterium
AACAATCGCTTTCTCATTGGTGCCATCATGCTGGCTTCGGGTTGCGTGAGTTTTGTTCCGAAGCCGATCAATCCGGCAGTAAACGCGGCACGCGTGGGGAACCGCCGGTTGGCGGAGAAAACTTGGACGCTCCAGGCGCTCGAGGCCGAGGCTGCCCGGAACCATCCCGCAGTGGAAGTGGCTACAGCCCAGTACGAGACGGCGCGCGCGGCCATTGAGAGTGCCGGCGAACGCCCCAATCCAACGGTTGCCTTCAGCCCGCAAATTGTGACTCCCTACACGAGCCTGATCGCCGGGACATACGGGGTCGATTTTGATTGGACGTTTGAAACTGCGGGCAAACGGTCGCGCCGACTTGAAGCGTCTCACCAGGCGGCGCGCGCAGCGGCAGCCCGTGTCGTCGAAGCCGTGTGGAAAACCCGCGTGGCTGTGCGAAAAGCGTTTCTGGAACTGTATGCGGCCCAAACCCGGGGCAAACTGCTGAACGAGGCAATCGGCCAGCAGAACGAATTGCTCAAGGCCATCGAAGGGCGTATTGCTGCCGGAGAGGAAGCCCGGCGTTCCCTGGCCCAGCCTCGACTTCTCCAAACCCAGTTGCGTCTGCAGGCCGCTGAGGCGAACCGAGCCGCAGCCCTCGCCCGGGCTGCTCTGGCCGAGGCCCTGGGGATGGGAACACAGGGGCTGGCCGGGGCCCGGTTTTCCTTCGCCGCGTTCGAATCGGTGCCCGCCACGCGCGGTTCTCGACAGCGTGCGGCCTTGACTCACCGGGCCGACGTGCTCGCAGCTCTGGCCGATTACGCCAGCGCCGAGGGCACGCTCCGGCTCGAGATTGCGAAGCAGTATCCCGATCTCCATCTCAATCCGGGCTATCAACTCGATGCCGGCGTCAACAAGTGGACCGTGGGCATTGGCCTGACGCTGCCTATCCTCAATCAAAACCGCGGCGCAATCGCCGAGGCCGAAGGACGCCGCCGCGAGGCCGCCGCCAAATTCAACGCAGTCCAAGCCACAGTGCTTGCCGATTGCCAGCGCGCGGGGGCCGCCTTGGACGCGGCCCGGGCCAAGTTGGCGCTCACTGAGAGCTTGCTCGCTGAGCAAAGCCGGCAGTTTATCTCCGAACAACGTCTCACGGAGTCCGGCGAAGGCGACCGAAGCGCCGTGCTCAGCGCGCAGGTGGAAAAAACCACAACCCAGGCTCTGCGTTGGGACGCGCTGATGGAACTTCAGGCGGCCCTCGGAACCTTAGAGGAAGCCACGCAGTGCCCCCTTGCCCCATGAAGAAATCCTTTCATTTGATCCTGATTCTGGGCGCCTGCCTCGGACTCGGCGCCACGCTTTGGATTGGTGTCCAAAAGCAAAAGCTGCGTTCTGGGGACCAGTCAGAGTCCGCCAAAGACGGTCCAAAAGAGGAGGAGGCGCCCGCAGAGGATTTTGTGGTACATCTCGACAAAGAGAAATGGCAGGCTTTGGATCTTGAGAAAGGGGAGCTTGAAAAAATGGAGCTGGCGCCGCGACGCATGGCTTTCGGCCGGGTGCTTGATCCCACGCCGCTCGTGACTTTAGAAGGCGATCTGGCGGCGGCCGAAGCGGGACTGGAGGCTTCGCGCGCGGAGTATGAGCGCACCCAAAAGCTCTTGGCTGCCGGAGAGAACATTTCACGCAAACTGGCCGAGACCGCCTTGGCCCAGTTTCGTGCCGACGAGATCAAGCGCAACGGCTTGCAACGCCGGGCCCGGATGGAATGGGGGACGTTGCTGGCCGCAGACGATCCCGACAGGCGCCGGAAGATTGTCGAGCAACTTGTCCGTGGCGATTGCTCGCTGGTTCGCGTGGATTTGCTGCCCGGCGACGCGCTGGTTGAGCCTCCGCTGGGCGCCCGGCTGCTAGTTCTGGGCAGGGAAACACAACCGGTGGAAACCCGGTCCATCACCGCAGCCAATGATGTCGATCCCAAGAGCCAGGCCCAAGGTTACCTCCTGCAAATCGAGCAGCCGCCTTTTGTGTTCCGCCCGGGGATGGCGTTGAGCGCGTGGCTGCTGTTGCCCGGGAAGCCCCGCGCCGGGTTTGCCGTGCCGCGTTCGGCAATCTTGCGTCACGATGGCCGTACCTGGGTGTATGTGCAGGAGGAAGCGGAAAAATTTGTGCGCAAGCCCGTGAAGCTCGACACTCCGTTGGAGGCCGGGAAAGGATGGTTTGTGGCTGAAGCCGGCGGGGGAATCAAGGCAGAGGATTTGCTGGTGATCACTGGCGCGCAAGCCCTGCTTTCTGAAGAACTCAAAGCCCAGGGCGGCGCGGAGGCTGATTAGGATGTTAGCATTTATCGTCCGGCTTTCGCTTCGGTATCGAGGGCTGGTTATCGCATTGGCGCTCGCCTTGCTGGGTTGGGGCGGGTACGTGGCCTCGAGGGCATCGCTGGACGTTTTCCCGGAATTTGTGGCCCCGCAGGTCACCATCCAGACCGAGGCCCCGGGGCTTTCGGCCGAGCAGGTGGAGGTGCTGGTTACCCGGCCGGTGGAAAGCGCAGTCAACGGTGCCGCCAACCTCGACTCGGTACGCTCGGAAAGCATTCAGGGTCTGAGCGTGGTCACGGTGGTGTTCAAAGACGGCTCGGAAATCAACCTCGCACGACAGTCGCTGGCCGAAAAGCTGGGAACTCTGGCGCGGCAACTTCCCGACGGGGTGCGCGCGCCGACGTTGTCCCCGCTGACGTCCTCGACCATGGATCTGCTCAAGATCGGGCTGGTCTCGGAAACCATGTCCGGCCGTGACCTGCGCACTTTTGTGGATTGGACGCTCAAGCCGCGGTTGCTCGCCGTGCCGGGAGTGGCCCATGCCAACGTGTTCGGAGGCGAGGTCGAACAACTCCAAGTTCAGGTCGTGCCCGAGCGACTCGCGGCTTTCGATCTTTCCGTGACCGACATCCTAGACGCGGCAAAGGCGGCCACCGGCGTGCGCGGCGCGGGATTTATCGATACTCCCGCCCAACGGGTTGTCATCCAAACCGAAGGCCAGATTTTTACCCCGGAAGAACTGGGTGAAGTGGTGGTGCGCAAAGGCAATCCGGTTGTGAGGATGCGCGATGTGGCTGCGGTCAAGCTGGGGGCCGAACCGAAGTTTGGAGATACCCTGATCATGGGCGGGCCTGGAGTGCTGATCACCATGAGCAGCCAATACGGTGCCAACACGCTTACCGTGACCCGGGCCTTGGAAGCTGCCTTGGCCGAGCTGGCCCCGGTTTTCGCCCAGCAAGGGATCAAGGTTTACCCCCGGCTGCATCGGCCTGCGACCTTTATCGAAACCGCCCTCGGCCATGTGATGAATTCCCTGATGATCGGCGGCGCGCTGGTGGCCATCGTGCTCCTGCTTTTTCTGCTCGATCTACGGATTGCCTTTATTTCCTTTGTGTCCATCCCGCTCTCGCTTCTGAGCGCGGTGCTCATCCTGGATTGGTGGGGCGTGTCATTGAATACCATGACCTTGAGCGGGTTTGCGGTGGCCATTGGGGTGGTCGTCGATGACGCAATCATCGACGTGGAAAATATCCTGCGGCGGCTTCGGGAAAACGCCGTGCTCCCGGCGCCGCGGGCTCTGTGGTGGGTGGTGTTGGAGGCTTCCCTCGAAGTGCGCAGCGCTGTGGTTTACGCCACTCTCATCGTAGCCGTGGTGTTCCTGCCTGTTCTCACCATGTCCGGCCTGCAGGGCCGCTTTTTCGGGCCGCTCGGCGTGGCTTTTATTCTTTCCACGCTCGCTTCCTTGGCCGTGGCTCTGACCGTGACCCCGGCCATGGCGCTGGTTTTCCTCAGCCGCGCCAAGGCTCACGAGGAGCCGCGCTGGATTGCCCATCTCAAATCTGTGCACCGGGATTGGTTGCTGGCGTTCGTGAAGCGGCCTCTGCTTACGGCTGCCGGCGCTCTCCTCCTCGTGGCGGCAGCATGCGCTCTGGCACCGTTTTTTGGCGGCGAACTTCTGCCCGAATTCCGGGAGGGCCATTTTGTGCTTGCGGTCAAGTCACGCGCGGGGACGTCGATCGAGGAATCGCTGCGGACGGGCAAGTTGCTTGCGCGTAAGATGCTCGATTACGGGCACATCGCCACCGTGGAACAACAGGTGGGCCGGGCGGAGCAAGGCGAAGACACGTGGGGCCCCAACCAAAGCGAATTTCATGTGGAACTTAAAACCGGCACCACTCCGGAACAGGAGGTTGAGACCCAGAAGTTTCTGCGGGAGCTGTTGCAAGACTTTC
>JAYVTN010000338.1:0-8563 GCA_043788785.1 Spartobacteria bacterium
CGCGGTCGAATGCAGCGGTAAGCGGGAAGGTCGGCGGGTTGGCGGCCGCGGCTATATGGAACTGACAGGGTACGTCGGCGCGTTGGTGGGGTTGACCCAATAAGCTTTGTGGGAGGAGGCGTCGTCTTGGCCGGAGTAAAGGGACCCAAGGGACATAAAGGCCCTAAACGGCTTAAGATTGCTTTGCCGGGCGGGGCTGGCCGGGGCTGGCCGGGGCTGGCCGGGGCTGCTCTGCTGTTGCTGACGCCTCAGCTAATGGTGGACTCTTGGGCTTGCGCCTCCTTTACTCGGCTTCCCCCGCTTGCCGGCTTGGGCACCTATGAGAATTGAATCTGCACTCTTCAAAATCAGCGCGCCCGACTTCGAGTCCTGCCCGGCTTCGGATCTTCGGGAGTTCGCGTTCATCGGACGTTCCAATGTGGGGAAGTCCACCCTGCTCAACATGCTTGCGGGCAAACCCGGCTTGGCCAAGGTCTCGGCCACGCCTGGCCACACCAAGCTGATCAACTTTTTTACGGTCAACAATGCGTGGACCTTGGTGGATCTGCCCGGGTACGGCTACGCCAAGACCCGGAAAACCGAGAAGGCCAGCTTCGAGCGGATGATTGAGGGTTATCTAACCCGACGCGCGAATCTGGTGTCGGTCTTTGTTCTCATCGATTCCCGGCTATCGCCCCAACGCATCGATCTGGAGTTCGTGCAGTGGCTGAGCGAGGCCCAAGTTCCCATGGTATTGGTATTCACCAAGACCGATAAACCCAAACCCATGGAGTTGGAGCGAAACATTGCCAGTTTCCTTGCCGCGGTCGCCGACACGTGTCCCGCGCCGCGGGTTTTCCGCTCTTCGGCAGAAAAGCGTGTTGGTCGGGGCGAACTCCTCAGTTTCATCGAAGAGGCATTGAGGGCGTAGGGCCGAAAGCCGCCTTTTACGTCCCTTTGGTCGTTTACGTCCCTTTGGTCCCTTTGGGGGCGACAAAGGACCTAAAGGACCTAAAAACCTCCTGGCTACAGCACCGGGGTGATGGGCGGAGTCGCTTTCCGTTTGACCAGAATTCCGGTGTCGCCGTCAAAGGCGACTCCAGCATAGGGCGCTTGGCCGGGCGCGGGATGCTTGAATTGCAGGACGTATTGTTTGCGGAATGCGCGGAGGTTTTCCAACGCCACAAACTCCATCTCCTCCACGAGCACATCGTACGGGCCCGGGCGGGAGAAGATCTTGGCCAGGATGGGCACGAGATCCAAGGTGAAGAGCGTTCCGAAGATGACCAAGAAGGGGAACAACCCTGCCATCCAGCGATACTGGAATTCGCGTTGCTCGATGGCATCGGCATCCGGGCTGGTCAGGAAGATGACCTTATAAAGGCCGATGGTTTCCTCCATGGGATCGAGCACGCCATCCATTTTGCGTTCGTAGAGGGCGATCCGGGGAAGATAGCGCGCCGCATGGAGTTTACGGGCATCGTCATGGTCACTGGTGGCCCGGGCGATATCGCCGGTCACCCGTTCCAAGTGCTCAATGCGGATCCGTTCTTTCTCCTTGGCTTCTTGGACGTAGGAATCGCGCCGGGCGACGATGGCATCCAGATAGTTGTTGCGGTCGACTAATCGGCCATCGGCCAACGTGCGATCCATGGCCACCAAGGCTTGGGATTGGCCCGCGAGAGTGGCTTCGGACTGGCGGATCTCCACGAGGGTGGCTCGGTCCCGGGCTTGAAGATCCTTCAAGCGCGGGCCATCCCCAGGCTTCTTGGCTTCCGGATAGAATTCGTTGGGCTGCCCCAGGGATTCGCGTGCGATGCCTTCGACGAGTCGCCGGTGGAGCTCCTGTTGATCTTCCAAGGTGGCCTTGGTTTTGGCGAGGGTCTCCTTGGCGGCCTCGATCTGGGCCATGATGGTTCGGGTCGAGCCACTGGCGGGCGCGATGAACTCGCTGTCGGTAACCCGTTTGCGTTCAACCTCGATCTTTTGGTCCGCGTAGAGCTCGGGATTGGTGATGGAGTTCTGCAGCGCCGGCAATTGCGCTTCGAGCCCGTCGCGTTGCGTACGGTATTCAAGCTCGATCTGTTTGCGCACTTGGCTTTCTTGCTCGCGCAGTGTTCCCAGCAGCTGCTGGTATTCGGTCTGGTACCGGTGCCGGATGGCGGGCCGGAATTGATCGAGACAGAAAGGGAACGCGATTGCCACGCTGACGATTGCGGCCAGGATGAAGCGGAAAACGACTTGGAGAAAGCGGCGATAGAACGGCTGGAAGGGGCGGTAGGTGGCCAGCAGAATGCGGTCGGTGTTGAGGATGACAAAGGCCCAGGCCGCCGAGATGAGCGCGCACAAGGCCCAAGGAGGATCGGCAAACCGGCTCTTGGCGTAAAAGAACATGCCCATGAAAGCCATGGTGGTCGGGATCAACACCGTGGAACCCAGCACGGCAATGCGTTCCCTTTCGGTTGGATGGCACTCGCGCAAGGTCTCCCACCTGGCTCCTGCCAGCCAATAGAGGGGGGCCATCGCTACATCCCAGCGAACCCGCTTCGGCTCCGGAAGCGGTTGGGTGGTAGGAACCGCAGGGACGGGGTGGGCCATGGAGGAGTGGCAAGCTATAATGAAGTCAGCGTCAGCTCAAGCCTGCGGATACGATTGCTGTGGAATGCGTCACTGGGTCCTTTAGGTTTTGAAGCGTGCCGCTGCGAACCCGAAGGGTTCGCTGTTTACCCTTCGGGTTGGCTGTTTCCAAATAGGCATCCGAAAACCCTCCGCCGCCATGAACTGCCCTAAGCCTGCCTGCCGTGGCCCAGCGAGGCGTTGGCCGTCACGGAGTTCAACCGTGGCACGGAGATCCTTATGTGTCCGGGTTTGCACCGCGCACTATTAGCGATAAGTCTGGAATCCCATGCCACAGGTGAAGTTCATACCACTTCGGAGGCGAGTCGGGCCAGATTGCGGGCAAAACCCGGTTGGGAGCGGGATAACGTGCTCCAGGCCGGGAGCATCTTTTCAGGCTCCGGGCCGGCCCCTTGGAGCTGGGCTCCAAAGGCGTTCACGATTGCCTGCTCCGCTTGGTTGTCGAAGGGGAATCCGTTGATGAGGGCCAACTTTGCCGAGCGTTGCAGGGCCAATGCGGCTTCCCGCTGGAAGCCTTCGGCTAGGGCGTGCCGGAAAGGGGGGTCCAGCAGTAAACCTTCTTGCGCCAAGTGACCAAGAAGGGTCCTGGCGATCTGGGCGCACATGTCGGCCAAGGCACCTAGAGCCGGTTGATGTTTATGGTCGTAGCCGCTGCCGCCATCGACCTGGCAAATATGGCGGGGGTCTTCCAAGCGGAAGATGTCGCACAACATACCGGTCTCCAGACCCCATCCGCTGCTTAAGGGTAGGCGGGTGGCTGCCGCCCGCGTGATGGCGCACTCGCCTGCCAGCGGATACCGGAAGCTTTGAAGGAAGTCGATGAGGGGATGGTGGCCTGCCAAGCGGACAATGGCGTGGAGGAGGGGGGCGAAGAAAAGGCGGCTCACTCTGCCGTAAAGGCGATCAGTGGCCCGGCTGTAATACATCTTGGCGAACGCGTAATCGAGCTGGGGATGAGCGCAGGCGTAGCACAAGCGGGCCAGGGTATAGCGGGAGAAAGAGGCAACATCACAGTCTTGAAGGGCGAAGATCGCCGCATCGGTGTCGTGACCGAGGATGCCGAAAGCGCTCCAGACGTTGCGCCCTTTTCCGGAGGGATAACCGTTGAGTAATTCCTTGGCCTCTGGCCCATCGGTCCACAGGAAGCGGACACGATGGGGAAGGGTACCGAAGATCTGCCGGGCACGCTGGAGGCCGGAGGCATCGATCCCGTTAAGGCTTACCAGGATTTCGGAAATGAAGCGTGCCTGGCGCAGTTCAGCAACGATATGAGCCAGGGCGGGGCGTTCCAAATCCTGGCCGTGACACGGCAGCACCAAGGCGATGGGCCGTAGCTTTGCTAACTCGCGTAGCTGTGCCTCCAGTTCAGGGAGGTGGGCATGGTTGAGTTGCTGGAAGGTGGAGATGAGGCCCGTTTGCGCGAAATCGCTCATGAACAGGCGCGGGCGCCTATTTGGGGGTGAGGTCGGGCTGATCCTCGTCCTCGTCGAGTTCCTCCTCAATCTCCTGCTTCATCTTGCGCGAGAGAAACGGGCGCAGGAAGCCGTAGAGTAAGTAGGAAAGGAAAAGGACAAAGGGCATCCAGTCGTAGAAAGCGATGGTCAAGGAGGCGACCACGACCAAGGCCAACAACCGGGGGATTGAGCGGGTCGTGCGCCAATTGATGCCTTTGAAGCTGGGGTACCGGAACCCGCTGAACATCATCCAGGACAGGAACACCAATAGGAGGGGCAGTACCCACTTCCAGTTGCCAAGATGGTGCTCGCCTTGGGCAATCCAGAGCATGAAAAGCGTCAGGGAGGCGATCAACCCCGCAGCCGCCGGGATTGGGAAGCCACGGAATTCCCGGTTAGCGGAGGCCGAATTAGCCGCAGCCAAGCAATTGAAGCGGGCCAGGCGGAGGGCACCGCAGATGAGGTATATGGAGGCAATGATCCATCCGGTTTTGCTGAATTCATGGAGAACGATGCGGTAAACCATGAGGGCAGGAGCCACGCCAAAGGAAACGACATCGGCCAGGGAATCGAACTCGCGTCCGAAGGGGCTTTCCGCGCCGCCCAATCGCGCCAGGCGTCCATCGAGGAGGTCAAAGACGCAGGAGGCAAGAATAAGCCAGATCGAAAGGTAGAACTTGTCGGCGGCCAAGTTCAGGGCCAAAGACTGGGCGGCTGGCTCCGGGGAGGCGGCAAACTGGATCATGGCACCTTCCAGAATCTTCAAGCAGGCGGCGAACCCGCAGAAGAGATTGCCTGCCGTCATCAGATTGGGCAGCAGATATATCTTAGGATCTCCTTGTTCGCTCATAGCTCACTTAAGTTTTGCAATGACTGTGGAGCCGCCAACGACCTTGTCGCCGATTTTCACGGTGATCTCGCTGTCGAGCGGCAGATAGATTTCGGTGCGCGACCCGAAGCGGATCATGCCGAAACGGTGTCCCTTGGCGACGGTATCCCCGAGTTGGGACCATGGGACAATGCGCCGTGCGATGGCCCCGGTGATCTGGCGAACCAGCAAGGTCGCCTTCGCGCCTTCGAAAGCCCAGCTCATGGCTTCGTTCTTGATAGAACATTCCGGAAGCCGGGCGTCCAGGAAGAGACCGGGATAATGTTTGAGGAAAGTCACCTTGCCCGCAATGGGGGCGCGGTTGACGTGCACATCGAAAACCGAGAGGAAAATGCTCACGCGTCGGCAGCGGGTTTTGAGGAACTCGTGTTCGTCGATTTCCATGACGCTGTCGACCAAACCATCAGCAGCGGCGACGACAATGTCGGGATCGGCTGGGACCTCGCGTTCGGGATCGCGGAAGAAATTCAGGCAGAAAACAAAGAGGAGGCCGGCCAGAACCAGGAGCCAAGTCCAGTGGAGGGCGGCAGCTATTGCGCCGAGGCCAATGACCACAGCAAAGATCCAGCGGCCTTCGTAGAGAGTTTGGAATCGCATCAGGGGGGCTATAGTCGGCACCGAAAGGCGGGCGTCAAGCGCGGGCGTTGTCAGGTTGGCTCTTGGCAGCTATCGTTTGGTCATGTCGACGATCCACACCCTCGAGCCCCAGCTAACCATGGCCGAGGTTCTGACCCGGTTTCCTGGTGCCCAAAGGGCCCTTTTCCGCCGCTATCACATCGGCGGGTGCGCGAGTTGCGGGTTCCGGCCGGAAGAAACGTTGGCCCAGGTGTGCCAGCGCAACGAGAATCTACCCCTGGAGGAGGTCATCGAGCACATCCGGGCCAGCCATGAGAGCGATCTGAAGCTCCAGATCAGCCCCCTGGACCTGGCCGGAGTGCTCCAAGCCGACCCAACCGCCAAGCTCGTCGATGTGCGTACCCGGGAGGAATACGACGCCGTCCATGTCGAAGGCTCCATCTTTTTCAGCCAGGACTTAATGCAGGAGATCCTCGGGAAATGGGATCGCAACGCCCTTGTGGCCATCATGGACCACCAAGGAGTTAGGAGCATGGATGCGGCCGCCTATTTCGCCGGGCACGGCTTTGAGAACGTTAAAAGCGTCCAAGGCGGAATCGATGGCTGGAGCCAGCAAGTCAATCCCGACCTGCCCCGATACGAACTCGACTAATTTTATGGACCAAGACCTTCAAAAACGAATCACCGATGCCATCAAAGACCCGAAAAACCTTGGGGAAATGGAGAATGCGGACTCGGTAGGGACCGTCGGAAGCGCTGATTGCGGGGATATGCTGCGGATGTGGGTGAAGTTCCGGGAGGATGCCAACGGGCAGAAGGTGATCGACCGGGCAACTTTCCAGACCTTTGGCTGTGAAACCGCGATTGCGGTAGCCAGCGTGGCGACCGAACTGATTGCCGGAAAAACTGTGCAGGAAGCCCTTGCGATGACGGGGGCGGATCTCGCGGCCCCCTTGGGGGCGTTGCCGCCCATGAAGATCCATTGCGCACAGCTGGTCGAAGGGGCCCTGCGCTCGGCCTTGGCCCCAGACTCGGTCCCCGGGACGGTGCTGCCGCCGGTGGCCCCCGTCGAAGGCTCCCTTTTGGGCAACTTCTCGGAGCCGCGGACCGCGAAGGTCAAGCTTCTGCCCAAAACGTAGGCTGCCGGGAGCGGGGAAATACCAGAACTGGTGCGGAGAATTGCAGAATTAACTGGGCCCTGGGGAGAAGGGCACTGCATTAGAATACAAACACATGTACGAAAATACCGAACGCGCACTATTGCGCGACTGCGAAGTGATCCGGATCCCGAGCGGGGAAACCTCGGTGCTCAAGGCGGGCACGGTGGTGCATATCACCCAAGCCTTGGGTGGGAGCTATACGATCGCGACTGAATCCGGCTTGGCCCGTATCACCGAAGGGAATCGGGATGCCCTCGGGCTGGAGCCAGCGCCCGAAGCGGAGCCTGTGGCAGCGGCGGCGGGGGACATCCCGGTCGATGACAAGGCAGTTTGGGACCAGTTGAAGACCTGTTACGACCCGGAGATCCCCGTTAACATCGTCGATCTGGGATTGGTTTATGACTGCGTGGTCACGCCCCGGCCGGGAGCGGGTGCCCGGGTGGATGTTAAAATGACCCTGACGGCTCCCGGCTGCGGCATGGGGCCCACCATTGCCGCCGAAGCCAAACAAAAAGTGCTGAGCGTACCCGGGGTGGGGGACGCCGAAGTGGAGTTGGTCTGGGATCCGGCCTGGAACCAGGCAATGATCAGCGAAGCGGGCAAGATGAAGCTGGGCCTCATTTAGGAACCTAGGGGAGCCACACGCGGTGAGCCTTCCGTTTAGGATTCCGAGCCGATCTTGTTCTCACGCAAAGACGCCAAGACGCCAAGATTTTCCTCTGGCAGGCTATTTACCCCCCGCTCGATGCCTTCCTTCATCAGGTTGGCTCCAAAGTTCAACACGAATCCCAGTTTTAGTCCTTTGAGCTTGCTGCGCCATCTGCGGATCTGGCCTTGGTCGGGGTCAGCATGAATCCGCAGATGCCCCAGATTGACGCAGATGATCGGCGACGATGGCTGGAACCCCGGGGCGGTCGTTGGCGGAGTCTTCGGTGCAAGCAATCTCGTATTCGTAAAGCTCGCGCAGTTCGAAGATCGCACGACAGACCTGGGCGGGACAGGCGCACTGATAGATGAGAGCCTGATCGATTACTTTGCTGATTTGCGTCGAGTTGAATTGTTCCTGCATAAGTTTAGGCACTGGCAATGCCACTCCGGGATCTAGCGCCGCCAATATTGCCACATGTGTCTCACATGCTGTAAGGCTCCAGTTCCCACCGTGAAACCGAATCCCTCGACGTCGGATTCGGCCAGCGATAGAAATTGGGGGTTTCCTGCCCAATGAAGATTCCCTTCCTGATTTTACTGCTGACGGCCGGTTTGATGCCCCTCCGGGGGGAAGAACCTGCACCTGCGTCGGTCGAAAAGAGCGCGCCAACTCCGGGGCACTCGCTCATGGGCGAAGCTTTCAATGAGGGCCCCCGCCAATCGGCTGTCTTGATGGAGGGGCTCGGTAACGTGCATTTCCCGATAACCACCAAGAGCGAGTCAGCCCAGCGTTTCTTTGACCAAGGCGTTTGCCAATTACACGGCTTTTGGTACTTCGAAGCGGAGCGCTCGTTCCGGCAGGTCTTAGCCATCGATCCCGACTGCACCATGGCGTATTGGGGCCTCGCCATGGCCAATATCAATAACCGGACCCGCGCAGCCGCTTTCATCAAAAAGGCGATGCCTCTCAAGGATGGGTTCGAGCGTCGGGAAAAACTTTGGATAGAGAGCCTCGCATCATACTACGCGGACGAGAAAGGCGATGAGGCGAGCCGGAAGGAATCCTTGGTCGAGGACCTGGAGAAAATTGGCTACGAGTTCCCGGAGGATATGGAGGCCAAGGCTTTCCTGATATTTCAAATATGGGACAACGGATCCCACCGTGTGCCCGTCGGCAGTCGGAGTGCAGTCGATGCTTTGGCAAGGCAGGTCTTGGCGGT
>JAYVTN010000339.1:0-16902 GCA_043788785.1 Spartobacteria bacterium
CTCCCTGCGAAGGGAGAGGGTTTCGAGAAACTCGATTTGTGGATGGCTTAGGCGAGCTTGCCCAGCGCCTTGTTGATGAGGCTCTTGTGGCGGGAAGCCGAGTTGCTGTGGATCCGGCCGGTCTTGACCGCCTTGTCCAGCGTGGCGATCACCTTCTGGGCCGCTTCAGTGGCGGTTGCCTTCGATCCCCCCGTCAAGGCTGTGCGCACGCTCTTGAGCTGGGTTTTCACCGCAGTCAGGGCGCGTCGATTGTTGAGGGTCCGGCGTTCGGTTTGGCGAGCGCGTTTTGCAGCGGATTTCGTATTGGCCATAAATCGTTAAAGAAAAGGTTGGGGAGACTAGCTGCGGAAGTTGGATGTGGAAAGCGGAAAGATTGCCCTTTCGTGGGCGGGGTGAAAGGGGCGATGGGAGGGCTAAAGGGATTTCTGGGATTGGGCCATGGCGCGTCCGATCAGGAGGGTGGCCAAACGTTGGGTGGCGCCGTCCAATGCTGAATTTGCCCGCTTGAGAGGTTGCGCGGCACCCTCGGTGACGGCTTTCTGCACTTCCTCCACCCGCAGGGTGATGAGTCGGCGCTCGAAGTCGTCCAATTCCCCTCCGACCTGCTCCATCGCTTTGTGGACAGCCCCCAGCATCTCCTCTGCCTTGAGCTTGGCTTCGGTGAAAATGCGCTCATTGACGTCCTCAAAAGCGTGTTGAAGGCTTTCTTCGAGCATCTTCTCCACGGCTTCATCGCTGACATCAACCGCGCTGGTCATTTGGATGAGCTTTTCGGCTCCTCCCCGCGTGTCCCGAGCCAAAACATGGAGGATGCCGTTGGCATCAATTTCAAACTGGACCCCCACCCGGGCTTGGCCTTTGCCGGCGGGCTCGAATTCCAGTTCGAATTCCCCCAGTTTCCAATTGTCCTTGGCCATCTCGCGTTCTCCCTGGAGTACCGTGATCCGCATGGCGCGCTGGCCCGGAATCGCATTGGTGAACATTTCTCCCGCTTTGAGGGGAATGGTGGAGTTCCGCGGGATGATAACGTTCATGAGCCCGCCAAAGGTTTCGATCCCCAGGGAAAGCGGGGTAATATCCAGCAGGATCATATTCTGAACCGCACCGGAGAGAATCCCTGCCTGGATGGTGGCTCCCAAGGCGACCGCTTCGTCGGGGTTTTGGGATATATTCGGAGTCCGCCCGAAAGTCTCGGTTACAAAGCGCTGTACCAAGGGCATCCGGGTCACCCCTCCAACAAGGATCACCTCATCGAGATCTTCCGCTTTGAGCCCGGCATCGCCCAGCGCCCGGATGCAGTGGGCCCGGGTGCGCTCCAGGATCGGTGCGGTAATCTGGTCGAGTTCGGCCCGGGTGATGGCCAAGGAAACACTCTGGCTCCCGTGGACAAAGGGTATTTCCAGTTCCACGGTTTCCTCCGTGGAGAGCCGGTGCTTGGCTGCAACCGCCACTTCGCGCAGGCGCGCCTGTGCGCTGGGATCGAGTTCGCCAATCCCTTGGTTTGCGAGCCGATCCCTGAGCAAGGCGACCAGGCCTGCGTCAATGTCGTCTCCGCCCAAACGCGTGTTGCCGTTAGTGGAGCGGACTTCAAAAATCCCGTGGCTGAGCTCCAGGATCGAGATGTCGAATGTGCCGCCCCCCAGATCAAAGACCGCGATTTTGGCATGTTCGCGGCCCTGGTCGAGACCGTAGGCCAGTGCGGCGGCAGTCGGTTCGTTGAGAATCCGTTCTACCTGGAACCCGGCCAACTCCCCGGCAACCTTCGTTGCGTTGCGTTGCGCATCGTTGAAGTAAGCCGGGACCGTGATGACCGCCCGGGTGACCTCGCAGCCTAAAGCGCGTTCGGCATCGGCGCGCAGTTTTCCAAGGATGGCGGCAGAAATCTCTTCGGGAGAAAATAGGCGGTCACGCACACGGATTCGCGCCGGGGAACCGGGGTTGCCGGTGACCTGGTAGGCAACATCGTCGGCCTCTTCGCCGATGCGGCGCCCCATGAAACGTTTGACGGAGTAGATGGTCGAGGCAGGATCCAGCAATCGCATGCGGACGGCTGGGCGTCCTGCGATGGCTGCGCCCTCCGCGGGAAAATGAACGACCGAGGGGCTCAGGCGTTCCCCGTCGGCCCCGGCCAAGAGAATGGGAAATCCCGCTTCCATGACGCCGACCAACGAGTTGGTGGTCCCGAGATCAATTCCGACGATAAAAGACATTTGCCGGGATCAAGTATGAAGGCTGAAGGATGAAGTATGAAGGGGCGTGCATCGTAACTCGGGGGTGTCGCCGCGCGACGGCTTTAGGCGAAAGCGGGAAGCGGAAATGGACGGATCCTCACTCTCGACCTTCGCATTCCCGCTTTGATCCATGGCGGCTACTTGGGCTCTTCGCGGTAGGCCTCGCGTTTGCGGTAAAGCTCAATGCGCCCTTTGAGCTCGTCTTGGACGGCAGCGGATTCCTCCCCGGACTGGGCAACCGCTTCGGTCTGCCACTTCTGGGCTGCTTCGAAATCGCCCGCTTCCGCGTAGGCCGCCGCCAAGGTATCCAGAAAAGAGCCCTTTTTCCATTCGGTCAAATCACAGGCGCGGCAGGCCATTTCCACGGCTTTGGTACCGTTGCGTACTTTGGGATCGGGTCCGGTGGCCAGTAACCAAGCGTATTCGTTCCAGGCTTGGGCGAAGTCGGCGTGTAAACGGACCAGCGAAGCGTACTCTGCCTCGGCTTTGGCGTAAGCGTGGGTTTGGTAGAACGTGGAAGCGCGTCCCAGTAAGGCGCCAAAATCGCTGGGATCCATAGCCAAGAGACTCGTGTAATCGCTGAGGGCTTCGTCGAACTGTTTGGCTGCGCGCCGCAGTTCGGCCCGGCCGAGCAGGGCGCCGGCGTCCTTGGGATCGAGTTCCAAAGCCGCATCGAAATCTGCAAGCGCCTTTTCCGGCTTGAAGAGGGCGGCCCACGCATAACCGCGCTGGGTCAGGGGCCGGGCGTTTTGCGGGAGCAGCCGGATGGCTTCGGAGAAATCATCCACGGCATTTTGGAACTCGCCCTTGCCCATGCGGCCGGCTGCGCGCCCTGCATACCCGGCGGGATTATTGGCATCGATTTCCAAGCATTGGGTGAAATCGGCGATCGCTTGGTCCCACTGGCGTTGAAGCATCCGGATTTGCCCGCGGGACTCCAACGCAGGCAGGCTACCGGGATTGACCTCCACAGCCGCGTCCAGGTCGGCAAGGGCGGCACGGAACTGGCCAGATTGACCGAACAAGAGCCCGCGGCAGTACAGGGCCATATCATTGCTGGAGTCCAAGCGCAGGGCCGCATTCAAATCGGCAAGCGCTCCATCCAGATTGCCTTTTTTCTGATAAACGAATCCCCGGGCGGCCAATGTGGTGGCGCTTTTGGGATTGAGCCGCGCCGCTTGGTCGAGATCTTCCAGGGCCCGGTCATAAGCGCCGCGATCCGCCCGGAGCCGGCCGCGCCAAAGGTAGGCCTCGGCGTTGGAAGGGTCCGCGGCGATCATCTTGTCCAGAGCAGCAAAAGCGGCCCGGAGATCCTTTTTTTGTAGGGCGTCCTGGATTTGCTTCGGATAATCGGACGTCTCCTCTTTGATTGCCGCTGAGGCGGGGCTATGGGCGAGCAACGCCAGCAGGGCGATGAGGCCCAGGGGGATTCGGCACACCATATCTCAACCCTGGAGAGGGACTTCCTCGTGCTTGAGAACCTCGAAGATGTGCATGAGAAGCGAGCGGTAATGTTGCTGGACGACCACGCTGGTGGACTCGGTTTCCAAGGCAAGGTAATCGGCGTAATCTTCCTGCAATTTGAAGGCCAGGAGCGTGCGCAGTCGCTGGTCGGTGTCCGTGGTCGGCTCCTCATTCTGGACGCCCATGCTGGCCGCGCGATCCTCCGCGTCGGCCCCCAGATCAGTGATGCGCTGCTGCAACTCCGCAATCCGCCCCTCCAGTTGCACATTCAAGCGTGCCAATTCCTCCACCGTGGGTTCTCCGGGGATGATGATGGTGGTTCGCTCCGGAGCCCGCTTCTCCTTGCGGGCCGGCTCTTCCCGCTGACGCAGCTTGGCTTGAGCGGCCGTCAGTTCCGAGCGCAGGCTTTGGACATGGGCTTCGATGACCCGCAGAGTGTCGCCCAGGTTGAAATTCTGGGGGGCCGCCGCCCCGGTTGTGCGGCTTTGGTAAACCGGGCGTTCCTTGCGGGATTCCCGTTCGGGACGGTCCTGCCGGTCCTGGGAGCGGTCCTGGCGTTCAGAGCGCTCTTGGGAGCGCTCTTGGCGTTCTGGACGCGCAGCCCGATCCTGGGCGCGTTCTGGATCCTCGGGGGAAAGCTCCGATTCCGTCTGGCCCTGCTCTGTGGGGCGCTGTTGCTCCGGGGAGCGCTGCGGGCGGGGTTCGTACACCGGGCGTTCCCGCCGGGGACGGTCGCCGCGTGGCTTGGGTTCTTCGGTGCCTGAAGCTTCCTCACTGCCTGGGGTTTCCTGGGATCCGCGCTCGGGGCGGGCTTCAGGATTGTGGGGCTCCGCAGGTTTCAAGACTGCGAGCACTTCCCCGGGCAACCCTTCGACTTCGTTGCGAAGGCTATTCTGCCACCGGGTACTCCAGCGTGGCAAACCGACGACGACGGCAGCCAGAGCGGCGGGATGGAGTTTGGAAAGTCTGTCAGCGGCCCATTTAAGAACGCCGATTTGGCTCAATGGCGAATGCGGGAGCGAAAACACCGCCAAAACGGCGCAATGGACCAGCAAGTCCCCATCCGCAGGTTTGAGATCCGCCAGAGGCATTTGCCCAATCCACGGCTTGGCTTTTCCAATGAATACGTTGGCAAAGATCTGGGCGTGTTTTGGACTTAGGAGGCCGCTGTCGCGGTCCTTGAGCTCTTTGCAAACGCTGATGGCCAATTTGAGCCCAGTGGCAGGATCCAGCTTGTACAGGGCGCGTGCCAGGCTCAGGCGCATGCGCTTGGTCGAATCCGATTCGGTGTCGGCCAAGCCTTTGAGCAATTGGGTGCGCGCCGTGGTTTTCATCTCCGTCCACGCCGATTCCACCGAGCGGACCCCGACAATCCAGGGAATCCGCGGTAGATTCTCGATGGCGCTGTTCATGCCGGCTTTTCCCGAGAGCAGGGCTTCGCGCAGGAGAGCGCACATGCGTTCCTCGTCGGCCGCCGGTAAGCGGGCCGCTTGGGAGCGGAGAGCCAGTTCAGAGAGCAGGTCGGGGCCCTCTGGCTCCTCTTGCCCGGCAGGTTGTGAAGGCTGCGGAGCTTCAGGTTGCCCCTCAGCGCCTTGGCCTTCTATCGATGCTGTCGGTTCAGAGATCTGTTCGCCGGGCTCGCTTTCGGGAGCGGACTGAGGTTCTGGGGTGACTTCTTCCAAGTTCGAATCGGTATCCATGAGAAAATTTCAGACCTACACAAAGACCGCCAATGGTCAAACGCGAGCAAAAATGAGGTTTCCTGCAAGCACGGCGGGGTGGAGGCGGAATTTGGGAGTGCTTTTGCTTTTGCAGCGGGAGGGGTCGATATAGGTTGGCGCCCCTATGGCCACCAAAGCAGAAGTACAATCCCAAGATGAAAGCCGCGTGACGGCTGCGCGCAATAAGAACCTCGACCTAGCAATCCAGCAAATCGCCAAGGATTTCGGCGATGGCGCGATCATGCGCCTTGGGGCCAGCACCAAATTGGACGTGGAAGTCATTCCCACAGGCAATATTGTTGTGGACCGGGCCTTGGGGGTGGGCGGATTCCCCCGCGGACGGGTCTGCGAGGTTTATGGGCCGGAAGCCTCTGGGAAAACCACGCTCACCCTCACGGTTATTGCCCAAGCCCAGAAAATGGGGGGTCTTGCCGCTTTCATTGACGTGGAACATGCCTTGGATCCCCAGTACGCCAAGAAGTTGGGGGTCAATCTGGAGGAATTGCTCGTTTCCCAGCCCAGTTCTGGCGAGGAAGCCCTGCGGATCTGTGAAACCTTGGTCCGTTCCAATGCCTTGGACGTTATTGTATTGGACTCGGTAGCCGCCCTGGTCACCAAAGCCGAACTGGAAGGAGAGATCGGGGACACCACCGTCGGCGCCCAAGCCCGTCTCATGAGTGCGGCCCTGCGCAAACTCACGGCCCTCATCTCCAAGGCGCGCACGGTCTGTATCTTTACCAACCAGATCCGTGAAAAAATCGGGGTCATGTTCGGGAATCCCGAAACAACGCCCGGCGGAAAAGCCCTGAAATTCTACTCCAGCGTGCGTTGCGACATCCGGCGTATTGGCGCCATCAAGACGGCCGATGGAACAGTGGTGGGCAACCGCACGAAGCTGAAGATTGTCAAAAACAAGGTGGCCCCTCCTTTCACGGAAGCCGAATTCGACATCATGTATAACGAGGGGATCAGTGCGACGGGCGCGCTACTGGATTTGGCCGTTGAGAAAGGTTTAATTGAAAAGCGGGGCTCCTGGCTCAGCTACAAGGGCAGCCAATTGGCCCAAGGCCGCGACGCAGCCAAGGAAGTCCTCAAGAGCGACGTGGCCCTCTACAACGAGCTGTATGCGGCGGTGCAAGCCAAGCTCGACGAAGACAAGAAATAAGCTTGGGGAAAGTATGAAGGTTGAAGGGTGAAGGATGAAGGGGTGGTCCATCGGGTCCATGCCGTCCATGGAAGCTATGGACCTTATGGACCTTATGGACCTTATGGACCTTATGGACCGGGGGCGGCGGGGGCGGCGGGGGCGGCGGGGGCGGCGGGGCCCCATGGTTGAAGGAACCACGCTTCAACTTCACCCCACCCTCCGGGCGGCCTACGGGGCTACCCACGGGGTGGCACCCCCGGCCCGCCTACCGCGCGGCCGTTGCGAGGCGGGCGATTTCCATGGCCACCAGGCATACGTCGTCGCCGAACTCGCATCCTTGCCGGAAGCGCTCGACTTCATCGACCACGCTGTGGACCAATTTGGCCGAGGTCAGCCCGGCACCCCGCCGGACGACCTCGTGCAATCGTAGCTCGCTGAAGGCTTCTTCCTTCGGGTTTTCCACTTCAAAAAGGCCATCCGTGAAAAAGAGGACCAGATCCTCGGCCTCCAAGGCCCGCTCCTGGGTTCGGTAGCACACGTCATCCAAGAACCCCAAAGCCGGCCCTTTGCTCCCGTTCGGGTTGATCGGTTCGACCTGCCGGGAGCCGCTATGCACCAGCAGCGGACTGGGATGGCCCGCGTTGGCATAGAACATCCGACCTTGCTCCACATCGGCAATGACGTAGCAGGCTGTGGCAAAAAGATCGGTTCCTGAGTGGCTCAGGATCCCGCACATGGCATGGTTGATCTCGGTGAGGAGTCGGCCGGGCTGGTTGGCGATCGAGCTCAGTTGCTCGCCCAAGGCCCTCATCATCGCTGTGACCAAGGCGGCCCGGACCCCGTGCCCCATCACGTCACAAATAAAGACGCCAATGGCTGAATCCGACACATCAACGACATTGAAGTAATCCCCGCCCACCAGGTGCGTGGGATGGTAGACACTACAGAAACGGACCGCACTCTCGTCGAGCGCCGCGCCCCGGGGCAAGGTCGGGAACTCGCTCGGCAGCAACGCCATCTGGAGTTCCCTCGCCATCTGCAGGTCTTCTTCCATCAACGCATTCTTATGGCGTAGTTCCGAGGTGCGGGCCGCCACCTTCAGTTCGAGTTGTTCATTGAGCTCACGCAGCGAGGATTCCGCCTCACGACGCGCTTTGCGCTCGGAAATTTCCCGTAACGCTCTCCGGACCGCAGGCACCAGTCGCGATAACCGGTCTTTAAGGACAAAATCGGTGGCCCCTTGCTTGAGCAACTCCACGGCGGTCTCTTCGCCGACAATTCCCGAAATGATGATCACCGGGAGGTCCGGGGAGTTTCGGACGGCGATCTCCAACGCGGCGGCTCCGTCGAAGGTGGGTAACCGGAAATCCACAAACACCAAGTCGGGCAGGAACTCGGCCAAGCCGCGTTCAAACTCGTCCCGTGTCTGGACCCGGTGCCCTTGGAAATCCATCCCTCCGTGGGTGAGCTCCTGGTAGATCAACTCGGCATCAAAATCCGAGTCTTCCAAAATTAGGATGCGTAAACGGGACTCTTCAAACGAATACATAAAGCGGGTCGATTTGTAAGCCGTCAATATAGGCAGCTATGCCGAAATTCCTCCGGAAAGTTTGGATTTTTCACAACCCGCCTCGTTCTCGCTACTGGTGCTTGCTGGGTTTGAAGCCTTTCTCTGCGGCCTCGCTCACTGTGCCTCCTAAGCGGCAACAAATAGCCGACTCAATACGCCGCCGCACCTTCATACATCATACTTCATCTTTCTGGTACGAGCTCGGGCGCGGGTTCCTCTGGCGGGGGCGTGTAAGCCGGTAGCGGCTTGACCAGATTGCCCGGCAACGGCCAGACGCGCTCTTGGATGCGCGGCGCCAGAGATTTGGCCGAGGCGTATCCGGCGCTGAGCATCTCCATTTTCGCGTCGAGATTATCGATGAAATGCAGGGCCCACGCTTCGGGCGTTTTGGGGACCACCGGGGACCCGAACTGGAGTTCCCCGTGGTGGGCCGCTAACAGGTGCAAGAGATGGAGTCGGACTTCCTCGCTGGCCGGCAGCAGGGCCGCCCATTGCGGGGCAGGCTCTCCGGCGAGTAATTTGCGCCACAGCGTATTAACCAATTCGATGCCAATGGTAATGTGGCCCAGCATTTCGCCCCGCTCGTCGAAGGGCATCTGGAAGCCGTTGGCCGGCATGGAGTTTTCCCAAAGCTTGCCGGCATCATGGAAAACCACTCCCGTGACCAGGAGATCCCGGTTCAGGCCGGGATAAACCGCGGCAAGGGCGAGAGCGGCGCGCATCATTTGGGCGACATGCTCAACGAGTCCGCCGCGCCGGGCGTGATGGTTGGCCCGGGCGGCCGCGGCGCGCCGGAAACGATCGCCGAAATCGTGGAGCAAGAGTTCGCACATGGCGTGCAAGCGGGGATCCTCGATCTGTGCGATCGCTGCGGTGATCGTTCCGAAATCCGTGGCCTGCTTCTCGCGCAATTCGGCGGGTCCGCCGAGAAGGGCATCCCGTTCTTCGTCGGTCAGTTCCCGGCATTCCCAGCGCCGGGACTCCAAGCCGAAGCCGTTGCTTGGGGCGAACTCGCCGATCACCTCGACAAAGGCGCCTGGGGCCAGCCCCTCGCACATGGTGAAAGCGGGACTATCGTTCCAGGCACGCAAGGTGATGCGGTTGGTGGCATCCGCCAAGACCACTTCGTAAAAGGGTTTGCCCTCCCGGGTCTCCTTGCGGGAGAGGGAATCGGCTTGGGCGTGGACTCGGGCTTCGAGTCGGCCGTCGGTTGCCGCGCGTTTGAGTTGGGAAAGGGAAAGCAGGTTCACCTCTGATTGCTTAGCATTGCCGGGAAGGAAGGCAAAGGCGGGAGGCATCTATCCGCAGATTGCGGATAAGACAGATGGGGTCGGCGGCTTCATACCCGAATCTGTGATGCGCAATCTGCCGATAAGGGCTACGGGGGCCTGAAACTGCCGAGTGTGCCTTGGCCCGGTATATGCTATTATCAGAGGTAATGAATCTGTGGCGGAAGATTAGAACGCTAAAGAGCTCTTCTCAAGCCCCTGAATCTTTCGCGCCACTGGAGGCCGAGCTCTCCTTGAGCCAAGCCCTCTCGGGGCTCTCCTTGGACACGCAGGCCTTGCAGCCCCATCCCATCCTTTCGCTGATCCCTACGAGGGCGCTGGCCCGGTTGTTGGCCGAGCCAGCCGTTTCCGAATACCCCAAAGGGACCGTGGTATTCGAGGCAGGGGCCCCGTGTGATGCCATCTACCTCATCGTCAGTGGCCGGTGCGAAAGCCGGGTACGCGGGGACAATGGGGTGCAAGTGGTCGAAGAGGTTTTTGGGCCCGGAGACACGCTCGGTGAGAGGGCGTTGCTCACATATGAGTCTCACCGGACCACAGTGACAGTGGTCACCCACAGTGTGCTCCTGCGGTTGCCGAGCGAGGATCTGCGCGGGCTTTTCGCCGATGACCCCAGTATCGCAGGCCGCTTTGCCGAGACCATTAACGCCCACAGGCCGCGCACTGTGAGGAGTGCCGCAGAGCGGGGAGACGTGCGCCGGATTGTCACGGTCCTGTCGCTTTCGAGCCGGATTGACACCCCCCAGGTGCTCGACCTGATGGCCGCGGCCCTGCACCGGATCACCCTCAAGCGGGTGTTGCTCATTCATCTGAGCGCGGACCCCGAGGCAGCGAGCCTGGCGGATTGGGCCATCCCCAAACGTAAGGTGAGCTCGGAGTTTTTCTTCAAAAAACACCTGCGCGAGTATGGACGCGGGATCAGCGAGCTGCGTCTGGCAGCCGGCACGGATCTGGCCAACGCGGCTTCGATCGCCCCGCTGCTGGGCCATTGCGGCCGACACTACGAGTTCGTGCTGGTGGATCTGGCGGTGGGTATCCCGGGAACCCTTTGCTGTGAGGCTCTCATCCAAGCCGATCTGGCGTACGTGTTCCTGCAATCGAGCGTGCAGAACCTCTACGACTTTCAATTGCTAAGCCGGGAACTGGCGGAACGGACCCGGGGCAATTGTTTGCACCTCAAGCCTATCCTTTTTGCCGAGGATCAAGATGCGGCCGCCGACACGCAGAGCTCGCTCAAGCAACTTGGCTACCCCCTGCATTCCTTCGCACGCGGATTCCCCCTCAGTGAGAATGGCGGTTCGGGCGACCACCGCTTTGAACTGCACGTCAACCGGCTCGCCCGGGAGATCGCCCGGTGCCGGATCGGGTTAGCGCTCTCTTCTGGCGGGGCCAAGGGCTTGGCCCATGTCGGGGTGATCCAGGTATTGGAGGAAAACGGGATTGAGATCGACTGCATCGCGGGAGCGAGCATGGGCGCCTACATCGGTGCCCTCTGGGCTTACGGCATGGACGGGAGCATGCTCGAGAAGATATCCCGGGAACATGAGAGCCGCTGGGGTTTGTGGAGCTTGTTGGATCCCGTGTTGCCGCCCAGACGCGGGTTTTTACGGGCCGGCCGCATTGTCCGGCGTCTGCGGCGCACGATCGGGGAAGCCCATTTCAGCGAACTCATCCGGCCGTTGCGGGTGGTCGCCACGCATTTGGACACCTTGGAGCGGGTGGTTTTTGCCAGTGGAGACGTGGCCAATTCGGTGTCGGCCAGCATCGCCATTCCGGGCGTGTGTGTGCCCGTGGCGCTGGACGGGGAGGATTACATCGATGGCGGCATCGCGGACCCGTTGCCGGTGGATGTGCTCCAGGAAATGGGGATCGAACAGATCATTGCAGTCAATGTCATCCCGCCTCCCGAACGTCTGCGCAAGTGGCGGGAGGTCGCAAGGGAAGCTGGAGGGGTGGCGGCTCCACGAGGCGGCTTTCTGGGTCGCTTTTTAAATGCCCAAATCAACTATTTCGCCGAGGGCAATATCCTCCACACGATGTTGCAAGCCGTCAACGGGGCCCAAACCCGGGTGGCCGAGGCTTCGGCCACCCATGCCGATGTGTTGTTGCGGCCCCTTGCCTGCGACGCGGTTTGGCACGATTTCACCAACCCGGGCAAGTATATTACCTTGGGCCGCCAAGCCGCTCTTGAAGCACTGCCGGCACTCCGCGCCCTGGTCCAACCCCATGAAAACCAACCCTCGCCCCCGCTGGCCATCGCATCACGGGTCCGCGCTGCGTAATTGGCAAGTCACCCGGTTACGCAAGTACCTGGAGTCTACGGTTCTGCCCTTTTCGGCCCACTACCAAGCCTTGTTCCGGCGAGAGAACCTGCGCCCCGACCAAATCCGGAGCTTCGATGACCTGCGGCGGATCCCGTTTACGAGCAAACTGGACTTTGCAGCCAAGGAGGGCTCCCCGGTCCAGGATTTTGTTCTCACGCCCGACCGCGCGATACTCGCACGCAGATGGGGGATCATGGCCAAAGCGCTGGTCCGTGGGCGCGCGGCAGTGACCCAAGACATGGAACGTGAATTCCGGCCCCTTTTGCTCACAAGCACCACCGGGCGTTCCGCGGAACCGGTCCCCTTTTTCTATACCGCGCATGATATCGAGAATCTCAAGCTGGCTGGCGCCCGTGTGATGGAAGTCTGTGGTTCAACCCCGAGCATGCGCATGATCAATATGTTCCCGTTTGCGCCGCACCTGGCATTTTGGATTACCCACTATGCCGGGACCCAGTTCGGGGTATTTGTGGTCAGTAGTGGCGGGGGCAAATCCATGGGCACCGAAGGCAACCTGCGGCTGAGTGCTCGGATCAAACCCGACGTGCTCATCGGCATGCCGACGTTCATTTACCACGTTCTGACCGAAGCCCTCGCGGACGGGCTCAAAATCCCCAGCCTGAAAAAGATCGTGCTCGGCGGCGAAAAAGCCCCGATGGGAATGCGGCGCAAATTGCGGGCCTTAGCCACGCAGCTTGGGGCAGGGGAGATTGAGGTGCTGGGTACCTATGGGTTTACCGAAGCGAAGTTGGCGTGGGCGGAATGCCCTTTCAAAGAGAGCGCGGGCAGTGCGGGCTACCATGTGCATCCGGACCTGGCGCTGATTGAAATCGTGGATCCGATAACTGGCGAGCCGCGGGGGGAGGGCGAGCCGGGGGAGATCGTGTTCAGCCCGTTGAATGCGCGCGGCAGCGTCGTGTTGCGCTACCGGACCGGGGATTGCGTGGAAGGGGGCCTGGTTCTGGAGCCGTGCCCGCTGTGCGGACGCGAGGTGCCGCGTTTGGTGGGTGAAATCTCGCGGCGCAGCGACGTGCGCGAACTCCACATCGATAAACTCAAGGGCACCCTGGTGGATTTCAATCACTTGGAGCACGTGCTCGATAATCTCGAGCATATCGGCACGTGGCAGCTCGAATTGCGCAAGCGCAACGACGATCCGCTGGAGTGCGATGAACTCATCCTCAGGGTTGAGAAGCTCGACGACACCGATGAAACCCTGGTGCGCCATCTCGTTGATGAACAGTTTGCGCGGGCATTGGAAATCCACCCCAACCGGGTCGAGTTCCATTCGGTGCAAGCTCTGAAGGCACAACAAGGGGTGGGCACGGCCCTTAAAGAGCAGCGGATCGTCGATCACAGGCCGGTAGATCGGTCCGGCACCCCGAACATTATGGCAGTTGGTCCGGGCTGCTCACGATTATGAAACAACGTCTTGTCATAGTGGATGGGATCCGAACCCCGTTTTGCCGGGCGGGCGGGGATTTGGCTTCCCTTGCTGCCGACGAGCTGGGCCGGGTAGCAGTGAACGCGCTGCTGGCCCGGACCGGCCTGGATCCGGATCTGGTTGATGAGGTCATCTTCGGCTGTGTGGGCCAACCCATGGACTCGGCCAATGTCGCCCGGGTCATCGCCTTGCGTGCAGGCATTCCCGAATCCGTGCCCGCAGTCACCGTCCACCGCAATTGTGCGTCGGGCTTCGAATCCCTAACCACCGCCTACGAGCGGATGGTCGCCGGGCGCGGCTCGGTGTTCGTGGTGGGTGGAACCGAAAGCATGTCCCAGGTGCCGCTGCTTTATTCCACGCAAGCCGCCGGGAAATTCGCGGGCTTGGCTAAGGCCAAAACGGCCGCAGGCAAGCTGGCCGCGCTGGCCGCATTTCGTCCCGCGGATTTCGAGCCGCGCATGGGTCTTAAGATGGGGCTTACGGACCCGGTGTCCGGTTTGAATATGGGAGAGACTGCGGAACTGTTGGCGCGCGAGAACGGGATCAGCCGTGAAGCCCAGGATGCGTTTGCCCTTTCCTCGCATTGCCGGGCGTTGGCCGGTGCGGACAAGCTGGCGGCCGAGATTACACCCGTATATTTGGGGCGCACCGGGCAGTCGGTGACCAAGGACAACGGGCCACGCAACGACCAGTCCATGGGCGTGCTCGCCAAACTGCGTCCGGCTTTTGACAAGTATGGGACGGTGACGGCGGGCAATTCCTCCCAGATCACCGATGGCGCCGCCGCTTTACTGGTCATGAGCGAGAGCCGCGCCTTGGAACTGGGCTTGCCCGCTTTGGGCTACCTCGTGGATTACGCCTACGTCGGGTGTGATCCCGCCCGGATGGGGCTGGGCCCGGTATGGGCAATCCAGCGGTTGGAAAAGCAGAGCGGCCTTTCTCTGGAGCAAGCCGATCTGGTGGAGATCAACGAAGCCTTTGCCGCCCAGGTGTTGGCAGTCCAAAAGCTCCTGCCCCGGCCCGTGCCCGAGGACAAGCTCAACGTCAACGGCGGCGCGATCGCCCTGGGCCATCCCGTGGGAACCACAGGAGCCCGCTTGGTGTTGACCGCCCTAAAGGAACTCCAGCGCCGCAATGGCCAACGCGCCCTGGTCTCCGCTTGCGTGGGCGGGGGCCAAGGCTCTGCGCTCTGGTTGGAAACCCCATGATTTAATTTTATGAGCAACATCCGACTCCAACAGGCGCCCAACGGAATCGCGTTGCTCACCTTCGAAAGGGCCAACTCCTCGGCCAACATCTTCGACCGGGCGACCTTGGAGGAATTGGACGACACCTTGGACCAGTTGGCCGGTGCGCGCGGGCTGATCCTCACATCGGCCAAAGACGCCATTTTCGTGGCCGGAGCCGACCTGCACGCAGTGGGGAAGATGAGCGCAGTCGAGCTGGAGGCCTTCATTGCCTTGGGACAGAACGTGTTCAACAAATTGGCGGCGCTCCCCATCGTGACGGTGGCGGCTATCCATGGCGCGGCCCTTGGGGGCGGGTACGAGCTGTGCCTGGCCTGTGACTACCGGATCGCCTCCGATGAACGAGTCACGCGGATCGGGTTGCCGGAAACCAAGCTGGGGATCCTGCCCGCGTGGGGCGGAAGCACCCGCCTGCCGCGCCTCATCGGAGTCCCTAAAGCCCTCGAGATCATCCTCGAAGGCCGGGTGGTTGCCTCAAAACAAGCTCTGCGTCTCGGGATGATCGACGAAATCGCTCCCCGCCAGTACTTGGAACGGGTGGCCATGCAATGGGTGGCTACTGGCAAACACCACGCCTCCTTTTCCCACTCGGCTCCCGTCAACGCTGTGGTGGATGTGATGATTGCCCCCAAAGTACGCGCCAGTGTTTTGAAGAAAACCCATGGCCACTATCCCGCCGTCCAAAAGGCCCTCGAAGTGGTCATGGCCGGAGC
The DNA here is from genome assembly GCA_043788785.1 of Spartobacteria bacterium. Taxonomy (GTDB): domain Bacteria; phylum Verrucomicrobiota; class Verrucomicrobiia; order Chthoniobacterales; family Chthoniobacteraceae; genus CAIURC01. Next base: position 15,151 of record JAYVTN010000339.1, read on the forward strand.
TAGTAGTTGGGACGAAGCCGGGTCGCTCGCGCGGGAACGCCAAGCCATTGTCGAACTGGTTGCCTTGGAATCGACCCAAAACCTGATGCGCCTCTTCTTCCTGCAAGAGCGGGCGAAGAAGCTTGCGATCCCTGGAGCGGTGGGCTCGCCGGCCCCTGGGATCACACAGGTGGCCGTAGTCGGCGCTGGGGTCATGGGTTCGGGCATCGCCCAATGGCTCAGTGCCCACGGGACCCGGACCCTGCTGCGGGACATCGATGCCAGTCGCGTCGCAACCGGGATGGGCCACGTCTCCAAGCTCTATACCGATGCAGTCAAGCATCGCTCGCTGACGGCCGCCGAGGCCCGCGCCGGCATGGACCGGATTTCGCCCACGGCCACCCCGGTGCCGATGCATCATGTGGACCTGGTCATCGAAGCCGCGGTCGAGAACATGGAGACCAAGCGCACCATCTTCCGGGGCTTGGAGGAATCAACGACCGCCTCGGCGATTCTAGCCACCAACACATCGGCCCTTTCCATCTCCGAACTGGCTTCCGGGCTGCAGCATCCCGGGCGGGTCATTGGGATGCACTTCTTCAATCCAGTCCATAAAATGCAACTGGTGGAAGTCGTCGTGGGACGCCACACCTCGCCCGAGGTGATTCGAGACACGGTGCGCTTTGTCCAGAAGATGGGGAAGTTGCCGGTATTGGTCCGCGACAGTCCTGGCTTCCTGGTCAACCGAATCCTGCTGCCGTATATGATCGAAGCCGGGGTGCTCTTTGAGAACGGCGCCAGCGTTGAGGATGTCGATACCACGATGATTGATTTCGGGATGCCGATGGGGCCCTTGCGACTCATCGATGAAGTCGGGGTGGACATCGCCGAGGACGTGGCCAAAACCTTGGCCCAGGCTTTCCCGGACCGGTTGCGGGTCCCTCAAATCCTGCCACGCTTGATGGGCGCTGGCTTGCTGGGGCGCAAATCCGGGCAGGGCTTTTATGTGCACCGCAAGGACCATGAGCCGGAGATCAACCGGGCGGTCCCTGCGTTCCAGGTTGGCAGCAGCCAGCCGGGGCGCGACGAACTCCAACGTCGAATGGTCCTCCTGATGGTCAACGAAGCGGCCCGTTGTGTGGAGGAGCTGATTGTCGATACGCCTGCGGACGTGGATTTCGCGATGGTCATGGGAACCGGCTTCGCGCCCTTCCGCGGCGGGCCCCTGCGCTATGCCGATCACGTGGGGACCCGGCAGGTCTGCGCGCAGCTTCGTGAATTGGCCACCACGGCCGGCTCCCATTTTGCCCCGTGCGCCTTGCTGGAAACCATGGACGGCAAATCCTTTTATGAAAACTGAAGAGAAACCCGGTAACGAGACGGTTTCGGGCCGAAGCTTGGAAAGAAGCTCGGCAGCGGTGAGTCCACCTAATTTAAAAGCTTCCGAGCCTGAGCTCCAGAGCGCCATCGATACTTCCAAGATGTCTCCCGAGCAAAGGGCGGCACTGGAACTCACCGAAGCCGCCAGGGAAACGGCCCAAGCCGAGGCGGGTCTTTGTGGGGGCCTCTTTATGGGGAAATTCCATCTGGAGCGGATCCATCCGTTCCCGCGACCGAGGGCGCAGTCGCAGGTTGAAGGGGGCATTTTCTTGGAGGCCCTCGCCTTGTATCTCAAAACCCACGTGGATCCCGACAGTATCGACGAAACCGGAGAGATCCCTCCGGAAGTGTTCCGCGACCTCGGCAAGATGGGCGCGTTCGGGATCAAGATCG
>JAYVTN010000340.1:0-2552 GCA_043788785.1 Spartobacteria bacterium
GTTTGAGGTGCACCGGCCCCTTTACGATTGGATCCTGGACAACCTGCCAGTCCCCCAACCCCGCCCCCACCAGTTCGAGTTCGCGCGCCTGAACCTCACCTACACGGTCATGAGCAAGCGCAAGCTCATGCAATTGGTTAAGGAGAACCTCGTGTCAGGCTGGGACGATCCCCGCATGCCCACCATCTCCGGGATGCGGCGGCGCGGTGTGACCCCCCAAGCGCTCCGCACGTTTGCGGGCAGCGTGGGAGTTACAAAGTACGCGGGCCAAACCGATGTCGCCGTCCTCGAACATGCCATCCGTTCGGACCTCAACAAGGCAGGGTTGCGGCGGATGGGCGTATTGCGTCCATTGAAGGTGGTCATCACCAACCAGCCGGAAGGCCAGATCGACCAACTCCCGGCTACCAACAATCCCGAGGATCCCGATGCCGGCACGCGTCCCCTGCCCTTCACCCGCGAGCTCTACATCGAGCAGGACGATTTCATGGAGGTCCCGGCCCCCAAATACTTCCGTCTCAAACCCGGGGGAGAAGTGCGCCTCAAATATGCCTACATCATCGTATGCGACGAGGTGGTCAAAGACGCCGCTGGCACCGTCGTCGAACTGCGTTGCACCGCCGATTTGGATTCCCGCTCCGGCGGACCCAATTCGGCCCGCAAGGTCAAGGGGACGATCCATTGGGTAAGCGCCCCCGAAGCCCTGGACGCCGAAGTCCGTCTCTATGACCGGCTCTTTACAGAAGCCGAGCCCGACGCGGACGGCCGGGACTTCAAGCAATTCCTCAACCCGCATTCCTTGGACATCATCCCAGCCAAACTCGAGCCCTCGCTCCGGGATGCGCTCCCGGGCCAGCCCTACCAGTTCGAGCGGGTGGGATACTTCTGCGTGGACAGCGCGCTGCACACGGCCGAGAAACCGGTCTTCAACCGGACCATCTCGCTCAAGGACGCGTGGGCCAAGGAAACCAAAAAAGGATAATCCCAGCCCCAAGGGCCCTCCGCATATAACCCCGCCCCGGGCCGCGTCCCAGCCCCTATGGGGCCCAAGAGTTAGATCTCGATGACTTGGCTCACCTCGTACACCCGGTCCGGAGGGAGTTGAAAGAAATCCGCGGCGTTTTCGGCATGCTTGCTTAGGAACACAAAGAGATGCTCCCGCCATAGCGACATTCCCGGTTTGGCCGTGGCAATGATCCGCTCTTTTCCAACGAAAAATGTCGTCCTTTCCGGATTAATCACCAGGCCTTGGACGGCCGTGGCGCGAACCACCTCCGAAATCCGCGGGTTTTCCATAAACCCGAATTGAGCCACAACCCGGTAGAATCCCTCGGTCCGGTCAAACACTTCCGTGCGCTCGGAAACGGGTACATAGGGCCGTGTGGGATCGGTCACAATGGTCAGGACGATGTTGCGTAAATGGAGGATCTGGTTGTGCTTGATGTTTTTAATCAGCGCATTGGGAGTCCCTTGGGGATTACTGGCTAGAAATACAGCCGTTCCCTGGCTGCGATGGAGTTGGTGAACGGCATTGAGGGTTCCGGCCAGGCTGATGGAAGCGATGAAGTCATCCAAGGGCATCCCCGAAGGCAGATACTTCCGCAGCAACCGGCGCCCGGAACTCCACGTCGTCATGATTAGAAAAATGAGTGCGGCCGCAGCCAAGGGGAACCAGCCCCCATGGAGAATCTTCAGGGAATTGGCCGCAAAGAAAACCCCTTCGATGATCGCAAAAACCAGGCAAGTAAGCCCGGCCCGCCATGGGCTCCAGTTCCAAAGCCGTTGGGCGGCAAAGTAAAAGAGCGCGGTGGTGACAAGCATCGTGAGGGTCACGGCAATGCCGTAAGCGCTCGCCAACGCCGAGCTACTTTTGAAACCGATGACCAAGCCGGCACAACCCAAACCCAATAAAACATTAAGCTTGGGAATATAGATCTGGCCATGTTCGTCCTGGGAGGTATGGAGGACTTCCATGCGGGGGATGTATCCCATTTGAATCCCCTGCATGGTTAGGGAGAACGCCCCGGAAATGAGCGCTTGGGAAGCAATGATAGTCGCCGCGGTGGCCAGCGCTACCATCGGATAAAGGGCCCAACCCGGAGCCATGTAGAAGAACGGGTTCTCGCGCGCTTCCGGATGACTGAGCACCAACGCGCCCTGCCCCAAATAGTTGAGCACCAATGCCGGACACACTAAACACCACCATGCGCGCGAAATCGGGATTCGCCCGAAGTGCCCCATATCGGCATAAAGCGCTTCGCCTCCGGTCACGACGAGAAAGACGCTCCCCATAATCGCCACGGCACCGAATCCGTGATGAGTGAGGTAGAAAATCCCTTCCAAAGGATTGAGAGCCTTCAAGATGACAGGATTGTGAGCAATCTGTCCGACCCCCAGCACGGCGAGAACGCTGAACCATCCCAGCATGATAGGGCCGAACCATCGGCCGATCGCGCCCGTGCCTTTGAACTGCACCGCGAAGAGTCCCGCTAGAATCCCGAGTGTAAGGGGAATGATAAAGGGCTGGATTTTGGGTGTGGCAAGAAGCAGGC
>JAYVTN010000341.1:0-3915 GCA_043788785.1 Spartobacteria bacterium
CCACCCCCCCTGATAAAGTGGCAGACACTTGGTCTTCCGGGGAGGCGGCGGGGCGGGGGGCACCGCCCGATTCTGATTGGTACGGGGCAACTACGACTCAAGGAGGATTACGAGGCCGGCTACTACCACTCAAACTTCCACTGCCAAATCCAGGATTGTCGATCAGCGTCGCCTGCGCAGCAGAGACCACGCAAATCCGAAGCTGGCGAGCAACCATGCGCCGTGGCCTAGAAGTGCGTTCCGCGCCGGTTGACTGTTGGCGAAGGTGTCTTGGGAGGTCAGTTCCCGGTCGGGATCCAAGTTGCGATAGGATTGGGCGAAGTCGCTGATGGTCGAACCCGAAAGTCGTTTTCCCCACAAGAAACTGGTGTCGAATACCCGTTGCGCGCCGAAGCTCGGCATCGCTTTGCTGACACGGAGCACGGGTTCACTCATGTCGCTGGCTGGCACGGTGTATCCCGAAAATATGATCTGCGGGATCAAGATCATCGGTACCAGCATGACGGCTTGGGTCACGGTGCGGGACATGGCAGAAATTGCCGAGCCGATGCCGACTGCGGCGATGCTGGTGCCGGCGAGAGCCGCAAGTTGCCAGCGCACGGCTCCCCCGGTGCCTTCTTCAAACCAAGCCAGCGCCCCGAAGAGCAAAAGGGCTTGCACGCATGTGATTCCGCTCAGGAACAGGAACTTGCTTGCGAGGTAGGAGTTGGTGCCAACGCCCACTAATCTTTCCCGCCGATAAATGGCCAGTTCGCGCACGATTTCTTGGGCCGCGTTGCTGCACCCGAACCAGAGGGTGGACAAGTAGGCAAAAAACATGATCAACGCCTTGTCGTCGCTTACCCATGAGACCAGTGCGGCGATGACCAAGGGTTGCCCCAGCAAAATGAGGAAATTACGCCAATCCGCACGCAGGATGGCCCATTGCCGGTGGAGGAGGATCCCTAAGGGCCAAGGGGTTTTGACGCGAGGGGGTCGCCCGGGCTCCCTCGGGGGCAGATGCGCTGCCGTCTGGGGCTGGGCAGCAGCGGCTGAGTCGGCCCACTGCTTCTGCCAATCTTTGGCTGGGCGGCTCTGGAGTTGTTCATAGAGGCCGCTGAGTTTGGCGACCCCGAAGTATTCACGGGCTTGGGCAGGCGGCCCGTCAAAGGCCAGGCAGCCCCCGACCAGCACGGTGACTCCATCCATGAGATAAGCATTCTCCATGATATGGGTCGTGCAGATGATAGTGCAGCCGGTGTCCGCCAGTTTGCGAAGCAGTTCCATGAGCTGGAACTCGGTGGCGGGATCGAGTCCTGAGGTAGGCTCATCCAGAAAGAGGACCGAGGGTTTGGCCAGCAGTTCCACGCCGACACTCACCCGCTTCCGCTGGCCGCCCGAAAGCCGTCCAATCGGCGTATCTGCCCTGTTTCGTAGTCCGAGCTGATCCATGGTCTGGAGGAGCAACTTCTGGATCTCGATTTTAGGAGTGCCCTTTGGGAGCCGCAGCCGTGCGCTGAAACGCAAGGCTTCGATCACCGTCAGTTCCGGGTGGACGATGTCTTCCTGCGGCACAAAGCCGAAGGACGGCAGGGCGCCTTTGGCGTAAACATCGGTTCCATCGGTGAGCACTTGGCCCGTGTCCGGCTTGGACAATCCGGAGACCGCATGGAGCAGGGAGGACTTGCCTGCTCCGCTTGGACCAATGATACCCACAAATCGCGATGGGGCGATTTCCAAGGACACGTTGTCGAGAATCCGCTGGGGCCCTGCACTGGAAGAAATGCCAGTGGCGACCAACCCACCCCCGGCCGCTTGCGCCATGGATAAGAGTGCGCTCCCATCGAATTGGAAATGGAAGGGACCGATCTGAAGCCGGTCACCGATGGAGAGCTCGAACTGGTCGAACCGGCGTCCATTGACGAAAGAGCCGGCCGAACTGTTGAGATCCTTAATGATCCAGCCGCCTCCGGCCCGCTCGCTGATCTCAGCGTGACGGCGCGAAACAGCACGGTCGTCCAAAATTACATCGGCGGAGGAGTCCCGGCCGAGAACGAGCCGGCCCGTCAAAACGATGTGGTCGTTGGAAACGCCCGCAACAAGCACCTTGGGCGCCTTGTCGGCGGGAGCCGGGGTCGAGGAGACTGAATGCGGGCTGCCGACTCCAAACGAGAGGGTGACGGGGCCAATGCCAATGCGGTCCCCATTTTGCAATGCCGTGAGTGCTGTAATCCGTTTCCCGTTGACGGAGGTGCCCCGGGCGCTCTCGAGGTCTTCCACCGAACAGGTTTTCCCGTCCCAGTGGAACCGGCAATGGTTTCGGGAAACCTCGACATGGGCCAGTTCCAGAGGCGAGTCCGGGGAGCGCCCCACGGTTAGAAGCCCGGACTCCAAAACCAAGGTGCGAGGGGCTAGGCCGTCAACAATGCTCAGGAAGGCCATAGAGCAGGGTCGGACGGGGAGTTCAGGGCAACACGGCCCAGATCTCGGTAATCCGGTTCTTTTCCAGTGCCTGCGCGTCCACCATTGTGGAGCTGCCCATGGCCACAGCATGCATCACGTTCTGGACGCCGCACTTTTCGCGCATGGCGCTGAGCACAGAATCCGCGCGGGCTTGGGAGACGGCGAGGTTCTTCTGCCGGTCGCCTTTGGCATCCGCGTAACCCAGGACGATGAATACCGCGGTGGGATTCTCGCGTAATTTGCGGATTTCTGGAGAATCGATCAGGATCTTAAGAGCCTTGAGATCCGAGCCGGTCAGGGACGTCTTGCCGGATCCAAACTCAAGGGTGAGCAGTTTGCCCATCTGTTTGGCCCGATCCACGCTGGCATAGAGTTTGTCCTTATTGCCTAGGCTGACCTTGGGCATCAAATCGACCCGGGTAAGGACTTCGTTTTTGATGCTCTGGGTTTCAGCCCGGTTGAGCTCCAGATCGATGGCTGCCGGAGCCTGCATCGAAACTGGTTCTTCGTGGGGTTCTGGGGGGGGAAGCGGGGCGGAGGGGGCAGACGCATCGGCATTCACCACCGTTTGCGATGGCTGCGGGGTGGCTTCCGTGGGCGGAACACCCGTCCGGGGTTGCAGGAAGAAATACATCGCAACGCAGCCAATGGTCATGGCTGCAACCAAGCCCAATACCGAGTCCAAGCGCTTTGCCCGCGGTGCACGGGCGATCATGAGGGCCTTGCCGCATTCCGGACAAAGCAAGGCGCTTTCAGGCCCTAGCTCGATGGGTTCGTGGCGATAGGCGAGCAGGCATCCCGAGAAGTTTTGGCAGTTTGCGATGGCCGACGGCATGTGGAAGAAAAAGCGGAAAGCTAAAAGCTAAAAGCGAAAACGCTGCCTTCGAAGAAAGAGCTGAAAGCTAAAAGATGAAAGCGGAAACGCTGCGTTCGAAGAAAGAGCTGAAAGTTGGAAACGCGGAAACTCTGCGGTAAATCCCGCTAATCGTGTTAAAAGCCCCGGACGTCTCGGCGGAGTGCTGCGCGCTCTACGCATCGTTTAGGCTTTTAGCTTTCAGCTTTTTCGTCCATCCAGTGCGACATGTCGGGGGGCAGGGGGCTGTGCCAGTCCAAGTCGGAGTCGCGGATCCGCATCCGGCACGAATGCAGGGCGTGGCGTGGCATCAGCAAACGTTGCTCCAAAGCGGGCGTCCATCCCGTCCCGATGAACTCGAGGTAGCAGTTCTCGTCGGGCCCATAGATTTTGTCCCCCACCACGGGGAAACCATGGTGGGCCAAATGCACACGGATCTGGTGCATACGTCCGGTGTGTGGAAAGCAGCGTACGAGCGCGAACCGATTGCCATTGAAGGACTCGCGCTGGAAGCGCCGCTCGACCCGGAAGTCTGTGGAACAGGGTGCGCCCTCCGGATGCACCATTTGCTTGAGATAGATTCGGAAGGGTTCGCGTTCGCCTTGGCGCAAAATGGGGCC
>JAYVTN010000342.1:0-7230 GCA_043788785.1 Spartobacteria bacterium
ATACAATGAGAAAATTCCACCTTCACCATTGTTATCAGCGTTTAAAGTAATGAGAACATGCTGAGGCTGAAGAGACCCGAGGGATCCCCAGCCAGGCCCGCGAGCTTGACTTCTTGAACTTCCTGCACGGAGGCCGACCCGGTGATGTTGGGCAAATCGCCCGGCCCGCCGAACGTGATGGAGAACACATTGGGAACTCCCTCCACGACTGTGACTCCGCCCAGATCTGCAATGGCAGTCAGCGAGTTGAGGGCATATTGGATGTCCCCGGCCAGATCTATGCTGGTCGAAGTGAAAACTTTCCCGCTGGTCTGCCCAGCAAACGAGAACGCCACATCTCCGCCCAGGCTCACGAGGTTGACCATATCCAAAGACTGGATCTCGGGATTGCTCGTTGTGCCGGCCGTCAATTCAGTGGCGTTGATTGGGAATTGGCCAGTCTGCAACTCGGTGACGTTAAGTCCGAACGAATCGCCCTTGACCAGTTCGGATACGTCCAACGCGTGCTGGAGTGAGAGGACGAACTCGGCAGAGTTGCTCTTTACAGCGCTCAGATCCACGAGTTGGTGCTCCTGCTGGAAGCTTAGTCCCGTCAGGTTGACCTTGTCGCCGACGCTGGTGAATACCACGTCGAAAACATTAGGACCCGAGACGGTCACGATGACTCCGCCTGTGGCTTGAATGCCTGGCAAGGAGTTTAAAGCCGTCTGCAACTGGGTCGCGCTAAGGTCCGCCGCGAGCTGGGAAGTGACTTCGCCATTGAAATCCAAGCTGAAGGTTGCCCCGGCCACCCCTTGTAGGCTGGCCAGGCTCACCCTCTGGAGTTCGGGCACGAAAGCGGTGGCAACCAAGGCAATCTGATCGCCATTCTTCCCAAACTGGATATCGAACTGGCCGGCTCCCGCAGGCGTCACGATCACGTTCCCAGCGTTCTGGATGGAATTTAAGGCATTGAGCGCCGTAGCCACTTGGGCAGCCGTGGAGGTCGCTGCCAGCACGGAAGTGGTTTGCCCTTCGAAAGTGATTTGGAATCCGGCATTGGCGAATGAGGTGACGGCACCCAGGGTCAAACGTTGGATCTCCGGCACCAGACGGTCGCCGATGATGCTCGGCTGGGCTGCCAGATCAGTAAAGGTGATCGTAAAGCGGCCGGCTTGGGCGGGCAATGCAGCCACCGTGACTCCCCCCCCGATATTGGGCAGGGCATTGAGTGCAGTCTCGATCTGGGCCGCGCTCGCGTTGGCAGCAAGCGTGCCAGTGACCAAGCCCCGGTAGGAGAGCGTGTAGACTCCGGTCGGGAAGCTGTTGAGCACGCTCACATCCAGGACTTGGACTTCTGCCGTGAAATCGTCGCCGGTCACCTGCTCGGAAGTGCTGAACAACGTGGAGCCGCCCACGGTCTCAATGACATTGAGGAGCGATTGCCCGGAACGCACTTCGGTGACGCTCAATTGGGATGCGCCTTCAACCAATGTGGAAAGGGTAAGGTCTGTTGTGCTGCCTTTTAGTAACTCCGTGGTTTTCCCGTAAACCACCTCCACACCGGTCAATGGCACCTGATTGCCGGCAAGTTTGAAGGTAATCGAGTACCCGAAGTTAGCGGTAAAAATCACATTGACGCCACCCAGGGCAGCAATCCCGTTGAGCGCGTTTAGGGCGGTTTGGACTTCAAGCACCGTCGCACGGCTATGCAGCAGTGGCGTCTTTTCATTGCCAAACTGCAACTGGAATGTCCCATTGGGAACCATCACGTCGTTGGTTACCAACAGAAGGTCTTCGTAGCTGCCCGTCACATAGATGTCGCTCACCTTCGCCGCCATTTTCGGGGATCCAACACGGCCCGCCACGATCGAAGCCACTGCTTTGGCCGTCACGTCACTGACACTCCCGTTGACGCCGAGCTTCGCTCCGGCTCCGCCCGCTCCAGCGAACAATCCGCCCATCGTTTGAAACCCGAACTTCGCCCCTGTGCGGATCCCGATGTCGTGGTCCTGTACGTTGACGGTTTTAATGCTGCCACCGTCGCCTCCCTTGAGCGATGCACTTCCACCGTCGCCGGCAGCCAATCCGCGCAAAATTGCTCCCGAATCGAGCCCCGCAACCGCGACCGCTGAAATGCTGCCGCCTCTGGCTCCGCTGGCCGCCAAGGGGGCATTTCCGCCATCCCCGGCCTCAATTACCAGTTCGCCATCCTGGGCGCCGCCGCCAAAAATCGTCACCTCAGAGATCGAGCCACCCGCGCCGCCCTTAGGCACACCCAATTTGCTCCCGCCATCCCCGGCAAAAAACTGGGTCTTCAGACCCAATCCGCTGGATGCCGCACCTAAGATTTTCCCAAGATTGCCGCCGCGACCGGCGAGCTTTCCAGCCGCAGATCCGTCTCCGGCTTGGATCAATACATTTCCTGTGGGAGCCGAATCCCCAGCGCCGCCAAAATTTACGGCCAGGATGTCTCCTCCCTGGCCACCGTTGGACCCATTCCCGGCTTGGACCGTGACATCATTGAGGCCCCGGATCCCGTTGGGATTGGGAGTGCCAATGATGCTGCCGCCTACTGCCGGCTTTGAGCCAACCGCGCCCGCGTTTCCGGCGAGCAGCGAGGCCGAACCCGCATGGGAGAAAACACCCGCTGTGAAAATAGATCCACCCATGCCCCCCGCACCGCCCTTGGTAAAGAAGCCCTCCATTTGTCCATCGCCCCCGCTACCGGCTACCGTGATCGCGTCCCCATCAGAGCTCAGGCTCACCTGGCGCAGACTTCCGCCCGCTCCCCCTGACGCGCCGCTCCCGACACCCGTTCCGCCCTTGCCGCCTTGTAGCAACCCGGTCGCCGGGAGTCCAAGTACCGTGCCTTCGGTGTTGACCTGCACGGAGAAGAGCCCGCCGGCTGCCGCGCCTTTACCCAACTGAACCGCATTTCCTGCGTCCCCTGCCACTACCGAGACATTCAGATTATTGCCGTTGAACTCCAGGGTTCGCACCGAACCCCCGATAGCTCCGCCTTTGGTTCCATCTCCGCCCGTACCGGCACGGACCAAGAAATCGCCCTCCAAAGCAGCCCCAACACCGGTAGTGCTGTCAAAATCTCCGACTTTTACAAAGCTCACATCTCCGCCTATGCCGCCCAAACCGGTGAAGCTTTCCCCACCATTGCCGGCGGTGCTGATGTTGATTTGGAAGGACTGGAAGTCGCCGTTAGTCGCGTTGACTTTGCTGACCTGTCCGCCAGCCCCGCCTTTTCCAGCGAAGCCCACGCCACCGTAGCCAGCATCCACAAGCACGTTGCGGGCAATCACGAAGTCGTCCAAGAGAACATCCATTGCGCGCACCGACCCACCGGCCCCACCGATTTTGCCGTCAGATCCATTGCCCGCCTGCAAGAGAAGATCAAAACCCAATACGCTCACGCTCTCGATCGAGCCGCCCGCCGCACCCAGACTGGCCACCACCGACTGCCCGCCGTCTCCCGCCTGAATGAGAATGTCGCCGTTGGGGGTGGATACTTGGTTGGTCAGTAGCGCCTTGCTTACTGAACCGCCCATTCCCGCTTTGCCTCCAGGCGAGTTGCTCGCACCGCCTACACCGGCGAGTACCTCGATCTCATTCCCGTTTTGATCGGGAGTACGAACCCGCACACTCAATTGGGAGGCGAGCCCACCGGTTCCACCGCTCTTGCCGTCGCCACCTGCGCCGCCATGGATAGAGATCGAATCAGCCAGAAGTTGCGAGGAGGGAACCAAGACCTTCGAGGAAAATTCGTACCCGACATTGATCAATGTCGCCATCCCCCCCGCACCTCCGCTTCCGGTGCTGATGCCGTCTCCGCCATGGCCCGCCTGGACCAGGATTCCTCCGGCGCTGTTGGGAGTGAGGTCATTGCCCCCAGCGATGTAGATCCGGCTCACATTTCCACCTACCCCGCCTTTGAGCGCGTTACTGACCGCATCGCCCGACCCGCCATTACCCGCCATCAACTTGAGCCCGTCTGTATCCCCAAGGACTTGGATATTGGTCAAAGCTCCACCCTTGCCACCCGCACCGCCGCTGCCAGCCGCCACCCGGTCCGTCACCGAACCAAAAACCGCATTGGAGATTGAAGCCCCGGCTTCCTTTGGCGCGGCGCTCACGCCCAGCGTACCCTCGCCGCCAAAACTTCCAGTGAAAAAGTCAAAGCTGTGGCCTGCGGCAGCCGTCCCCGCCAATACGTTTTCGACGTTCTTGGCAATGGTGATGGCCATGATGGGCCCCCCACTGACAACACTGCCGAAAACCGATCCACCCAGTACCTTAAGATCGGTAATTCCCTGCTTGGGAGAAACCAGATTGCTCATCTCCACGGTATCATCGCCTTGATCGGCAGTGCCGTGCTCGTTGAGATTGGTAATGATGTCCCCGTTGACACTCCCGGAAATCTCCACTGACGTGTTCTTCCCGAGGGATAACCCGGTTAATTCCCCGTCATCGAATTCGTTGTTACCGTTTGAATCCGTGAAAAATGCAATGACCCGGCCCGACTTGACCTTGATGAAGGTCTTGTAGTTGCTGCTAGTGGTCATCCGCTCAACCAAGTCCCCCGCCTGTAAACGCAGGTAGAACGTATTATCCGAGAGACCGCTGTCGACGGCGGTCGAAATGAGATCGTTGGAGGTCGACGTGTCTGTAAACGCCAGATGGTTGAAGGGCTCCGGACGCGGGCCCTGGTTAGGATCGATGGGATCTATGACCTCTTTGTATTCGGTGTCCGCTATGCTCTCGAATATCCCGATCGCCCCGATCCGGATGGTAGCGGGAGCAATCCGCGATTCGAGGGGTTCAACAAAACCAGAAGGAACTTTATACATGGGACTGGGGGATTGTTATTCGGAGAACGGGAGACAAGAAAGTGAACGAAGGACAGGGCGATAATTACCTTATCGCCCTGCCCTGTAAAGGCCTATTGTAAATTTGTTTATCTGCCGGGCTTGCCCTGTTGTGAGCCGGATTGGCCGCAGAAGAACCGCCTCGGGGGAACGCCCTTTTCAATGGTGCCCCCCCCCGGAAACCAAGACCGCGGCTTAGGCCGCAGGCGGGTTCTTGAGCCGCTTGGCAACGTCCAATTCGATCGTGCCATAGCGGGCTTCGAAATTCTGGATCGTAGCCGTTAGATGCAGGCACAAGCGCTTGGCTGCGTCATGGGAGAGAATCACCCGGCTATCGAGCTTGAGGGGCTCGTCGAGGATCGCGCCGAAAAAGTTGGGGTTCACCCCGAAATCGACGATCACTTCGTTAGGGGTTTGGGCTATCCGGCACACATTTGCGTAACTGGTACGCATGCTCGAGATATCGATTTGAGGGGTGGCTGGCGTGGTTTCGGTACTCATATAAAAAAGAGCAGCAGCAGTACCCAATCGGCCTGACCCTCGCAAACCTTTTCCCCCGGGCGGGTCCGATTTAGACGCCTCCTTCTCAGTAACAACATTTTGCGCCGCAGGAGGGGTCGTGGAAATTAGCCCCGGGTTCCCAGCTTGGGGTTCGTTGGACGTAGAGGAATCCTCCAATCATCGCCGGGATCAATCCGCAGAGCGCCATCCGAGCTTGAAATCCTGCAAATCCCGATAATCCGCAAAAGCTCCGGACGCCTTCCTGCGGGGCGCTTTTTGACAGGATTGCCGGGATTAACGGGCTGTTCCCGGCGGGCGTTTGTCGATTCTACGAATACGGGCAAAAGTTGTGACTTCCCGTTCCAAACCGCCGCCCGTTGTTCTTTTGCTATAAACCCGATCAGGTTGCGGCTAAGCTGCCAAACGCCCCACTCCGGCTCATTCCTCTGGAAACGACCTCTGCCATTCTGTTGCGCAAAATCAAACTCACGGAGTCCAGCCTCATCGTGTGCTGGTTGAGCTCCCAACACGGCTTACTTAAAACTGTCGCCAAAGGCGCCCGTAGTCCTAAAAGCAAGTTTGCAGGCCGCTTGGATCTCTTTTTCGAGTGCGAGATCGACTTCGCGCGCAGCCGCAAGAGTGAACTCCACATCCTACGCGAAGTGTCTTTGACCCATTGCTTCGAAGGCATTCGCCAAGATTATACCCGGGTGACCACGGGCGCGTATTTTGTCGAATTGCTCGAGTTGGTTACCGAACCCGGGCACCCCGCCCCGGAGCTCTACGATCTGCTGCGGCGCGCGTTATCGTATCTGGATAGAAATCCAGCGTCTCAACGGGCCCTCGTGCATTTTGAGCGCGAGCTCACCCGTTTGCTCGGGATCGAGCATCCTACTGTCCCCGCAGCCGTTTCCTTGGAGCGCCTTTATCACCGCTTGCCCCAAGCTCGTCCCCAGCTTCTGAAGTCGCTCCCCTGAAAGCCCGGCCCTGGCTAGGGCGTTGGGCTTGACCTCCTTCCAATGGCCCACGAACGTTGGTCATGCTTGAGCTCTCTGAGGCGTCTCTACCCCATTCCCACGAAGAGCTCGCCCGAGCCATCACCACCGGTTTGGCCCTGCAAGGGATCGTCCCCGAAGCGCTGGAACTCACTGGCGGAACCTTCCCTGAGATCGACCGCTTACATTTGGATCTGAGCGAAAGCCGTTTCAAGGCAGGCATGCTCCTGTCGACGGCGGCCGCACCCTCCGCCGCTGAGCAGGAACCGGCCCGGATACGCGTCGGAGAGCTGCGGATCCAAGGGGCCCCCGTTTATTATGAGCAGCTCCCCGTCCAGCTGGCCATCAACGCGGTTAACGCCACACTCACTGTTGGAAACGGCTCATTAGCGCTTGCCGGGGCGGATCAAGGGACCGCATCCATCGCCACGGTCCGGGCCGATCTGGAGAAGTTCCTCCACGAATTCGCGGTCCGGGAAGCCGCCAAACAGGGTATTCAAATCCGCTCCAGCTCCTTGGAACTCACCGCGCCCACCCCCCAAACCCTCCGGTTCAAGGTGCAAGTGAGCGCCAAGATGTTTATCATGTTGGCCAATCTCACCGTCACGGGATCCATCCATATCGATGACCAACTCCACGCCCGTGCTTCCGAACTCCAGCTCAAAGGCGAAGGCATGATCGGCACTGCCGCCAATGCCCTGTTGCGCCCTAAGTTCGACCAAATCCAAAGTCGCTCCTACGACTTGGGCGCCTTTGCCCTAGGCCAACTACACTGCCGCGAAGTTCGGCTGGAATGCGGGGAATCGGTCCACATCCAAGCCCGGTTCGGATCGTAGGCGAGCCTCTCCAAGGAATATCAGCAGGCATGGCGGCAC
>JAYVTN010000343.1:0-3365 GCA_043788785.1 Spartobacteria bacterium
TGGCCATAATCCAAACCCAAGGCGCTCATTTCCGCTTCCGTGATCTCGTGGGGTTGCTTGCATTTGCTGCAGAGCTTGCGCACCAGACGCTGGGCGACAATTGCACGCACCGCTGAAGAGACCAGGAAGGGCTGAACCCCGATATCCACCAGACGTGCCACCGCGCTAGGCGCATCGTTGGTATGCAGGGTTGAAAACACCAAATGCCCGGTCAGCGATGCGTTGATGGCGATATTGGCCGTCTCCACGTCCCGAATCTCCCCGATCATAATGATATTGGGGGCTTGGCGCAGGATCGCACGCAAAGCCGCTGGGAAGGTCATGCCGATCTCGGGATTGACCTGAACCTGGTTGATACCCCCCATCTGGTATTCGACGGGGTCCTCTACGGTGATGAGCTTCTTGTCGGGCTTGTTAATGTAATTCAAGCACCCGTAGAGCGTGGTGGTCTTCCCCGAGCCCGTCGGCCCGGTGACCAGCAGGATCCCGTCAGGCATTTTAAGCAACTGCTCGAAAAGCTCCTGGTCGTCGGAGAGGAATCCCAACTCCGGCAAGCCCAAGCTTAATGCGGTCTTGTCCAGGATACGCATAACCACCGACTCCCCGTGACTGGTGGGAATAGTGGAAACACGCAGGTCGATCTGCTTGTTTTTGCCGAGCTTGACCTGGATGCGGCCGTCCTGGGGCAGGCGTTTCTCCGCAATCGACATCGAACCGGTCATGATCTTCAGGCGCGAAATGATGGCGCTCTGGAGTTTCTTGGGCGGACTGGTCATCTCGTGGAGCACGCCGTCGACACGGAAGCGCACACGGAAACGCTTTTCCAAAGGCTCCAGATGGATATCGCTGGCGCGCATGGTGTAAGCCTCCAAGAGCATCATGGTGACCATCTTGATGATCGGGGCATCGACCCCGTCGGCCTCCCCGGCATTGCCTGCGGGCCCGGAATCCTCCATCTCGATATTGTTGCCGAGATGGTCGGAGAGTTCGCCGACGGCCTCGTCGATAGTCCCATAGTACTTGCGCAGCAAGTTCTGGATGGCCCCCGGCGTGGCGCATACAAAATCCAAGTCCACATGCAAGAGGTGGGTCAAGGAATCCAACGTGTCAAAATTGAGGGGATCGCCGACAGCGATCTGTAGCCCCGTCTCGGTCTCAGCAATCGGCAACACGCGGAACCGACGGGCGATATCCTTGGGAATGCGCGCGATAGCCGCTTCGCTGATGTGGACCTGGGTCAAGTCCACGTAATCCATGGCTGCGTGGGCGGCCAATGAACGGGTGACATCCTCCTGGCTGACGATCCCCAAGCGGGTCAAGGCGTCGACAGTGCTTTCCTCGGAACCGCGCGCCTCACGCGCTTGTTCGAGTTGGGCTTTATTGATCACGCCCGTTTCGAGCAGGATTTCCAGGATGTAAT
Source organism: Spartobacteria bacterium (assembly GCA_043788785.1). GTDB lineage: Bacteria > Verrucomicrobiota > Verrucomicrobiia > Chthoniobacterales > Chthoniobacteraceae > CAIURC01. Next base: position 1,421 of record JAYVTN010000343.1, read on the forward strand.
CGTCGTTGGCAGCCACGTCGGAGGAGGGGGGGGGTTAGGTATCGGGGGATAACTCGAAAGGGACGCACACAGCTCCTAGGACGCTCTGCTTCCGATTGGTCCCGGTCACTGCCCGCGCAACCCGGTTTAATTAAGGAGGGTTTTGGCTGATGTCAAAACCCTTCACCATCAATCGATGCGCCTTTTCCTACAACCCTCCAAAGAGCGTCTTGCATGCGGGCAGCCGCTTTGACAAAACCACCCGGTATGGACGCACGCCATCTCCAGAAACTGCGGGACGCCCTCCGCAACGTCGAGAACTTCCCCAAGCCGGGCATCCTCTTCAAAGACATCACTCCTGTGCTAGGAAACGGGGAGCTGTTCGGGCTTGCCGTGGATAATTTTGTGGAGACGACCCGGCCGCTCGGCGCCCAGAAGATCATCGGCATCGATGCGCGCGGCTTCTTGTTTGGAGCCGCGGTGGCCTACGAGCTCGGGCTAGGGTTTGTCCCGGTACGTAAACAAGGCAAACTACCCTACCAATGCCGCTCCGTCTCCTACGCCCTGGAGTACGGCGAGGCGGTTGTCCAAATGCATGTCGACGCCCTCCAACCGGGCGAACGCGTGGTCCTTATTGATGACCTCCTCGCCACGGGCGGCACCGCTGCCGCTGCCGCTCTACTCATCGGGCAAATGGGCGCGCATCTCCTGGAAATGCAGTTCCTGATCGAACTCACCTCCTTGGAGGGCCGCAAACGCCTCGATCCCACACCTGTGCGCTCGTTTCTGCCCTATTAGGGCAGGCCCGCATTCCTTATATATCCATGTCCAATCCAGGATCCCATCCCCTTTCGCTCCAACTCTTGTCAGAGGCCAGCGGCGAAATCGCCCATGATCTCAATAACGCGCTGACGGTTATCCTGGGGAATCTTTCCATGGCTATGAGCACACGCGGGATCTCTCCGGAGGTCCGGGAAAGACTGGTTGCCTCCAAGGTGGCCGGGTTGCGCGCCCAAAAGCTCTGCCAGCAACTTCAGGACTTCGCAGGTGCCAGCACAGCCGTCCCGGAGCCGGTCGACATCGCCCTGATGCTACGCGAGGTGGTTGAATCGATCCGGCCAGAAAGCCTCTTCAAAACCGAGTTCAGCTTTCCCCCGGACCTCTGGAGCGCCCGGGTTGACCCCTCCCGCTTCTCTTTAGGGCTGGAGAACCTTATTGGCTACCTGCACCGGGCGGCCCCTCCGGAGTCTTCGATCCGGGTCCTTTGCGCCAACTCACAGGAGGCGGGCAGCCCATTGCCTCCCAGCCAGTATGTCGAGATAACCCTCTCGTGCGATGGCCAAGGTATTCCCCAAGACCACATCCCGGCCTTATTCAATTGCGAGTACCGCAAGCTCCAGAAAGACGTTGGATTCGGCCTGGCATCCGCTTACGCCACCGTCCACGCCCATGAAGGCACCATCCGGGTTACTTCCAACCGGGACGAAGGCATAGCTCTCAGTATCTTCATCCCGGCCTCCCCCCCCCAAGCCTTGACCGCGCGCGCCCCATCCGCCCCTGCCAATGTTCCCCTCCCGGCTCCCGCCCCGCAACGGCCTCTGCGCATCCTCATCCTTGATGATGAACCTGTCCTGTGCGAATTACTCATGTGCGCCTTGGAGGGCCTTGGCCACGCTGTCACGATCAGCGAGGACGGTGCAGAGACCGTGGCTACCTATCAGCGAGCGCTGGGCCAAGGCCATCACTTTGATTTGGTGATCTGCGATTTGACTCTCCCCGGAGGCATCGACGGTCTCGAAGTCTGCACCCGGGTTCGCAAGCTGGATCCAAGTGCCAGGGTCGCCATCTGCAGCGGAGCTTCAAGAAACCCTGCTGTCGAACATTTCCGCGACCACGGTTTTTGCGCGCTTCTCCCAAAGCCCTACGAAATTGAGAAGCTCCACATTTTCTTGGCGGACGCGCTTTC
>JAYVTN010000344.1:0-3949 GCA_043788785.1 Spartobacteria bacterium
ATACGTCACGGTTTCTCCGTGTTCACATTGGCGGATGGACAAGGGCAATCCGCCCAGCTCCATCTCGCAATATCGGCCAACCCGTTCGCTCAGTACCCGGCCCTGGAGCAGTTCCACGTAGAAGTTGCGGACTTCTTTCCAATGCTGGGTGAAAAGGGTGAGACCGTAGCAATGTGGCCCCTCCTCCAAGGATGCAGCCGCACTAGCCCGGTTATCGGTGTCCGGTTCGGAATGGAAACTGACCCCCAATGGCATGGAACCAATAAGGGCAGCGCCCGTGCCATGAGCCAAAGCCGGAGTCTAAAAGCTAAAAGCTAGTGGGAAGGCTTTCGCCTCAATCGCAGCGTTTTAGCTTTCGGCTTTCGACTTTTAGCTTTTTCTTCAGGGATTGATGAAAATCCGGTTTGTGGAGGGATCCATCGTACGAGCTCCGCGCGGGATCCCACGCACATCGATGAGATTGAAGGGCCGGTAAGGGCTTGTAACGAATCCATACCGGTTCGTGCGGCGCGCGACGGGCAGTCCGCGGGTTGCTGGATGGTAGGGCTCGCGGTATTGGGGGTATTCGCGCCGATCCGTATAGCGCTCATCATAGCGCTCCTCGTAATAGGCCTCTTCCCGGTCGCTTTGGGCGACTTTGCCCAACAAATAGCCTGCTCCCGCACCGATGGCTGCCCCGGATAGGGCGTCGCTCCCGCTGCCGTGGAGCAAGCCGCCAATTGCTGCGCCCAGCCCCGCCCCGGCCATGGCGGATTGGCCAGGGGTCTCACACGAGCAAAGGCTAAGACTCAGAAGGGCGAGGGCAGAGAGCAGAGCGGTGGATTTTAGCATAAAAACGAGGTCTCATTTGGCATAGAAACGCGCCCGAAGGCAAGCCAGGAGCCACATCTTGAGCAAGTATGAAGTATGAAGGATGAAGGATGAAGGATGAAGGTGCGTCGCGAGAGCGCCATTTCTGTCACCCTTCCGGGGTGAACAACGGTATTGATCGCAATCCGGGGGTGTCGCGGCGCTCCACGCCCCGGATCCAACCCCGCAATCAATGGGGTGTTGCGGTCGGGCCGACTGCCTTGGCCGCGCCGATATAAGCAAGTAAAGCGGCACGCCGGGCCGGGTCGAGTTTAGCTTTGGGTGCCATCTCGCTTACAATCGAGCGCCACTCCGGCATCGAGTGATTGCCCAGCGGGTCCGCTTCGTGGCAGGAAGTGCAGGGCTGGGTGAAAATGTGACGCCCTTGATTGAGGGTGTCCGCAGAAGCGCCCCCGCCGGCCCCGACCATGGCCGGCGTGACTTGCGGAGGGGGCGTGCCGGTTAAGGCACAGCCCCCTCCGGCCATAGCGATCAAGGCCACGGCTGCGGGTAGAGCGAGCGATTTCAAGGACAGGATCTGGGACTCAATCAGCGCTCCCTAAAAGTCGATTCCGGTGATCACCCGGATCTGCGTGTCGGGTTCGCCTTCAACATTGGAGACTTGGAAGAGCGCCGTCGCTGTCACAAATACCCGGCCAAAACGCACCGAAGCGTTGGGCCCCACGAAAAGGTTGGAGGCCTCGGTGTGCGACCAGTTTGGGAGCGGAATCTCATGGAGGACTTCGGCGCCCACCGAGAACTTCTTGTTGATATCGTAGCTGATCCCGAGGGTCTGTGCGAATTCCCCAGCGCGCTCTTGGAAGTGCCCGAAACTATCGCCTTCCCACTCGGCCTCGAGAACCAGGTTGTAGGCGACGCGCAAAGGGCCAAAGTTCTTCTGCAGGAGCAGCTTGCCTTCGAGTTCCATGCTGCTCTCGCCCGCTACGGCTTCCAGATAGAGGGCGGAGCCCAGGAAATCGGTGGTCGGATTGGTCAGCCTGTAGATGAGTTCCACGCCGGAATGTTCCCAGCGCGTCTGGTGCGCGGTGGCATCGTGCTCCCAGTCGAAAAGGTATACCCCCAGTTGGAGCCGGTCGGTGATTCCATATTCCACCTCATGGCGGAACTGGAAGAGGTTGGTGTGCTTTTCCCCGGCATTGCCGATATGCTTCCAAGTGGCCCAGTTTTCGAACTCCATCTGCCCTTTCGGGGTCGTCGTGGTTTCGTAGGTGTAGCTGAAGCGACGCTCGGTTGCGCCTGCGCTCAAGGTAAATGCGCCCACGGCAGTGGCGAGGGCAGCAAGACGTACGGCTGATTTAAGGGACATAGGTTGGGTGGTTGGATTGAAAGGAGAAGCTTGCCGGGTTCCGGCGCCGGGCGCTTCCCCGGGATTGCACTTTTTTATCCCGGCCTTGCCATTGTGGGTCGCTGGGGGCGTGTGCTCGCGAGAAGGCGCGCATGCGGGAACAGCGTCGGGCAGCAGCCAATGACTTCGCAGAAAGACTTCGAGAAATGCCCGAGGCTCGAATAACCCACGGCAAAGGCCGCTTCGGTCACGTTATGCCCTCCTTGTAGCAAGAGTTCGGAGGCGCGTTCCATTCGGATCCGGCGCAGATACTGGGGGATGGTCATGCCCATCCCTTCGGAGAAGATCCGGCTTAAGTAGAACTGGCTGACCCCGACCTCGAGCCCGAGTTCTTCCAAGCGTGGAGGCGCTTCCAGTCGGGCTTGAAGCAGCGCGCATACCCGCTGGACGCGATCCATTGCCAACCGCTTCTGGCGGGTACAGAAGAGGTCGGGTTGAGGCGTGAAAAAGAAATGGGCCGCAGCTTCCAACACTTTACTTTGGTACCAAAGCGTCAACGCCGCCGGAGTCACCGGCGGTTGGCAGAAGCTTTTTACCAAGGCTTGTTCGTTAGGGCCAAAGTGTCGGGCGGGGCTAACCGCGTTGCGCATGCGTCCGCCGAGCAGGCTGGTTCCCACCAGAGGATCGATCCCATGCTCGGTCCCGGCGAGTTGCGCGGTCACGAAGCTGCGGCTGTATTCGAGGGTCACAAAGCGATGGGCTCGGTCCGGGCTGCGCTGGGCCTCCAGGGATTGGTTGCCGGTGATGTAAAACCCGGCGCACTCCTCCGTGAGGGAGAGCCGTTGGCGACCATGGGCGATCTGACCTTCCCCGGCCACATTGAGGCAAATCTCGACACTCTCGGGATGGAAGCTGCGACCCCAATCCAAGAGTTCTCCGGATTGGAATTCGTGGAGCTCTACACTCACCCCGAGCCGCTCGAAATCACCATAGAGCTGCTGCCATCCGGACCGCACGGAGTTCCAAGCGCCATTTTCGGGGCTAGGGAGAAAGGTTGGAAAGGGGGTGCCTGACCGGTGCATGCGGGGGAGAGGGTAGCTTGTTGCGACTGTGTCGCAATAAAAAACAACCTCCCAGATGCCCGACTATGGCTGTCTAGGATGTGGCATGGCGGATGGGGAAGTTATGCGACCGCGATCGTTTCCAGCGATCCCCCGGCCCATCTCCCCGTCACGGGCGGTGCTCGTCGGCGAGGCCCACAATAACTTCGGCCCCAAGCCGCAACTCAGCTTGTCCGAAAGCCATAAAGGTAATACTTTTTGCTACCATGAAAACCGCAAACGTCGCTGATTTGAGGAGTAATTTCCGCAAAATAGCCTCTTGGATTGCCGAGGGAGATTCCGTGGCCATCAAAATGCGGGGCAAGCTCTTTGCCACCCTCATCCCTGCCTGTGGCGAGGAAGGGCCACCCATGCCGAAAATCGATTTTGCCGCACAGCTTAAGAAGATCTGGGCCGACAAGGTATTTACTGACGAGGAAATCCGGCGGATGAAGGAGGCTGAACTCGAAGGCCAAGAGGGCTAAAATGGTTTACCCTGACACCTCGTTTCTGTGTGCGCTTTATGTGGCTCAAAGCACCTCTGCCGAGGCTCTGCAATTCATGAACCTACAGAAAACTGCTTTGGCGGGCACTTCCCTAGTGTAGTCCGTCACAATTAGTGCAATGTATCGACCTTTTTTCTGGCGCGCTTCACTTTTTCGAAGATGTCGGAGGCCGTTCGCTTGTAGGTCCA
>JAYVTN010000345.1:0-4435 GCA_043788785.1 Spartobacteria bacterium
GAGCCAGCAATTGCTGCGCTTCCGGACTTGTTCCCGGACCGCCCAGGAACGCAAACTCAAGCGTTCCTTGTCACGATTCATTGACTGACCCCTAAAATCGACTCATCAATTTAATGCGTTGTGAATATCGAATTATATGGAAAAGCTTGTTTTAACGGGAGGCTATAAGCCGCTAGATGAAGCTGAGATTTGTGAGTTCGAACAATGGCTTGAATCAAAACTCCCAGGAAGTTATCGGATTTTTTTGTTGAGGAATAACGGCGGATCTCCAAGTAAAGCGCAAGTTCCCGGCATTTGCTATATTCAGTATTTCTATGGTATCACTACGGCTAGTGAATCTGCCAGCTTGCAGGGCAATCTTGGGTTGGAAAAGTTGCCTGATGGAGTGATTGCAATCGCATATTGTGGGGGGGGAGATAATCTGTGTGTGTCGTTAATCAGCGGGAAAATCTATCTATGGGTGCTTGAATCAGGCTATTGGGGGCGTCGCGCAGAATTGGATGAGCTGACCTTTGTCGCCAATGATATTAACGCTATGCTGGAAATGTTAGAGGGTGAAAAGCCAAAGGTCTCTGACGAAGAAATTTCAAACATTGGTCGGTGGGCCGACGTCGATCTTTTGGATGCCTACCTAAAGAGGGGAAATGACATCAATGCATTGTCTTTGGGTGGAAACGCATTGATATCGTGGGCTGTAGCTGAAGGTAATCTGAATTTCGTTAAGGCGTGCGTTCAGAGAGGTGCCATACTCAAACAAAATTTTTATTGGATCAGGGTTTGGATCCGAATGAATTAAACAAAAATGGCAAAACACCGATGGACATTGCACTTCCTTCATGGACTGGACCGGCCGTGCAATTGTTAATAAGAAGTGGCGGCATCAGATCGTCCGATGGGTGAAACACTTTTCAAAATGGCCCCATTCCGGAACTATCCGACGAGCAGCAACATCCCGGACGTTGAGGGCGGGGCAGTGATTGGGGCGGTGGCGTGCGCCCTAACTAGAGCCTGTCCGAGAAGCACGGCATTTCGGCCTGCCTCAACTCGGGGAATCTATAAAGTTTGTCGCATATCAGACTCGAAAATGGTTAAGCATGGTGTTGCTCGCACTTGGTTGGAATGGAGGTGTTGGTTTTTCATGGTTGCTATTCCAGTTTCATCGTTTGTCCGGACAGGCGTCTTAAACCGTGAGTTTGCGGGGCGGTGCTTAAAAGGGGTCAGGCAACGATTCCTGACAGGGCGCGCTGGAGAGAGGCTTCGTGCGGGGTCAGGGGACGTCTGGCAAGGCGGTGGAGTTGCTGGCTGACGTTTGCAGCACTGCGCATGTGGAGTGCCTCGGCAATCCAAGCAAGGGGAACGGTGGTGCGCTCGTGGATGAGCTTTGCAAGGAGAACCTTCCTTGGATCACTTCCGGGGCAGGCCATTAAGAGTTGGGTGGTGGTCGTGAGCGCTTGCATTTCCTGGGCCAGCAACCGGAGCATGGAGTGGCAGCTTATCAGGGTCAGTCAATGAATCGTGACAGACGGGAGGGTCAGGTAGGGGTCTAGGCAGGAAGTAGGTTCAGGGACTGAGGGCGCAAATGATCCACGACCGAACCTCCGTGCCGGTAGCTTGGATTGCCGGTGCACTGCATCTGCACAGCGCCGGCGATATCAGCCAGCAATTGCTGCGCTCCCGGACTTGTTCCCAGACCGCCCAGGAACGCAAACTCAAGCGTTCCTTGTCACGATTCATTGACTGACCCCTAAAATACAGACTACCAACCGATCGAAATCATGCGGAATAGAATACTATCAACGGGACTGGTCATCGTACTCTTTTTGGGTGCTTGGTGGTTGCTATCGAAGAAGCCCGACATGCCACCGAAAAGGGCCGCAGTCAGCCCGCTTGCTGAAGCGAAGACGGAACCACCAAGCACTCCGCCTGCCAGCGCGCCATCGCCGACGGTCAGATCGCCAGCACCGGTTTCATTCGAGGCTCAACAACGCGCATTTATTGCTGCTTTTAAGACGCCTATCTCGTTTTACGGAAGGGTGATTGACCAGCATGGTGAGCCGGTCGCTGGTGCGCGGGTGACTTTCTCCGCCAACGATGACCCAATGGCCCGGACAAGCTCGGAATATGTAACAACCTCCGATGCCGATGGACTTTTTTTTATCGATCACATTGTAGGATGTAGTCTTGCTGTTGCCGTGTCGAAAGACGGTTACAAGGGTATTCCACAGAACGACTCAAGATTTGTTACCTCAAGTGGCGTGTTCGATTACGGGATCAAATCAGCCAGCGCCCCGCGTCTGCCAGATAAAAATGCACCGGCCATTTTTCGACTCCACAAGATTGGGATTGTCGAACCGCTGCTAAAAATCGGTGAAAAGAACTTCCGCATGGCGCGAGACGGAACGCCGCTGTCGATCGCGGTCGATAAGGAAGGCGCGCATCAAGTCGTCTTGCGTTGTTGGAATCGGGAACTACAGCGACCCGCGGGGCAACAGCAATACGACTGGAAACTTGACGTAAGGGTTCCGATTGGCGGCTTAGTTGCGAGAAGGGATGCTTTCGCCTTTGAAGCCCCGCAGGATGGTTACGCAGCGAGCGATGTTATAGACATGCCGATGTCGTTGCCATACCAAAAGTGGGATAGCTTTGCCGAGCGCTCCTACTTTATTCGCTTTGGCGATGGAACCTTTGCCCGTGCGAACCTCCGGATGCGAGCCGCTGGCGATCACTTCGTTGTTTGGGAATCCTTCTACAATCCAAAGGCCGGCTCGCCGAATTTGGAATCGAGCGCGGAAGGTCAGTCTGCTTCTCGCTAGCTGTCTGGTAACTGCGCTCAACACCAACCCTTTCAACGCGGACACCGACGGGGATGGCGCCAGGACATGGTAAAAGGCGCCCTCAAACTGGATGCGCGGTTGTCTGGGCACAACCCAAGGGATTGGACAGGAGGGGGTGTTGGTCAATGCCGCAACGGCCTCCTATCATCCGATGAGGGAGGAATCCCCGACGTTGGCCTGCTGCCAAGTGGGTGGGATTGGATTCCAGGATTCGTTGAGCGGTGTTCGGATGCGAGGATGACTGCGGCCGGACAGGTCTGGGGAGAAGCGGAGGTGCAGGGGCCTGTGATCCTTCATGGTCCGGAATTAGACGTTAGTTACAAACTGGCGAATGGTACTTTCGTGGGGGACCAATCTTTTCCCAAGCCAGCCCAGACCACTTATTCGTCGGAGCCAACACTAGACGCGTTGCCCGCTACGTACACCATTGCGTGGGCGGTCGGGAGGCTGGAAGCTGCGGTCGTGAGCCCTGGTGCCCAAGCGGCGGCGGGGCTGTACGCCGCCCCTGGCACACCCAGAACGGATCCCTATAATTCTGACTGGAGATTAGACGCTGCGTCAGGGGACTTTGTCGCGCCTCCGCCTTTGGCGTCGGCCAGAGCGTTTTGCGTCTGGAGAAGTGACAGCGGAATCACGCAGCTTTTCAGCGGGGGCAAACCCGACCAGAACACCGTGGCCATGTGCATCGCGAACGACGGGACAGTGGTGGGGACCTCGGACCTCCTCACTCCAAAGCACCCAGCCGACCCAGGCAACGCCAAGCATCTCTTCGTGGCTATTGCCGGCTCCGCTCCGGTGGACATCTACAACTTGATTCCCCCGAGCCTGCTTGGCCAGGTGCGGATCGAGTCGGCCTTGGACATCAGCTCCGACGGCACCAAGCTCCTGCTCAAGGGCCAGACCCTTGAGGGCGGGTTATCACCCGCATGGGTTCCCCGGACATTGCTTCTGGCTCGCGACGAACAGAAGCTCCGCATCGTGGATGCCAAGGGCGCCAGTCCCATGAAGATCAACAACACAAAGGTCTTGGCTGGATACATCCCCAAGCCTCTCAACGTCATCAGCGCGGGCATCCTCCTCCCGGTGGAGACGATGGTCGATGCCAACCGGGACGAGGAAATGTCGTTCACTGACGCAGCGACCCACGACAAGGACGGAACGACAGCGCAGAAGCCCTACAAGTTTTGGCTCAATAATGACCACGACGAGGGAAAGACCGTGGACACGGTGGATTGGGAAGAAGACGATTATCCCGGAGCGCAAGACTCCGGCGACAACGAGGTGAAGTGGAAGCGCGACTTGGAAGACCTCACGCGACTTTGGATCAGCTTCAACGGCATCACCGAAATGGTTAAGAGCCCGGGGTTCCAGCTTCAGCTTGAATGGAAGCCGATGGACGGCGGAACGAGTTGGGTGCCGGACGCGTGTCGCATTCCATTCAAATGACCGTGATTTCAATCCGGTATACAGCGATTCCAGGCAGCGTTTGATGTATAATCCCTACCAATCAGGCTCGGACAATGTGCTCATTAAGGCCGAGTGGGATCTGATCAATAAAGACGAGAAAGACATTGTACCATGAGTAGTCGCATGAGTTGGCG
>JAYVTN010000346.1:0-2642 GCA_043788785.1 Spartobacteria bacterium
GGAAGAAGAAGGAAGGTCGCCCCGATTCAACGCAGTAACAACCCAGTGTGGCAGTGGCCTAAAGCCTCCGCCCGGCGGGCAACTCGAGGGGCTTCGGACGTTGGTATTGGCCTCACCCTGCGGGTGAGCCATCGCCCGTACTCCGCCGGAACGCATCCGGCCTGGAATCAATCACTTGCCCTCAAGCCTAAGACTTCAACTGCCGGATTTAGGTTCGTACCTCAACCTTCATCCTTGCTCAAACGCCCTTTCAAGCCGCGCTCATGCCGGATGTCTTCGCCTTTATAGAGGTAAAACACCTCCTCTGCGATATTGGTGACGTGGTCAGCCACCCGTTCCAAGGCCTTGGCGATGGTCAGAAGGCTCAGGGCACGAGTGATCGCCCGTGGGTCCTGGCTCATGTCCTCAATCAATTCCTGGGAAAACTTCCGGTACAGGGCGTTGACCTGCTTGTCCCGACGGATGATCTCCACGGCCAGTTCGGGCTTGGATTCGATATAGGCCGTCATGCTCTCCCGGAGCATCTCCTGGCCGATCTGGGCCATCTCGGGGATATCGATCAAAACCTTGAGCACCGGTTGGCGATTGAGTTCCCGGGCCTGACGGGCGATCTTCGTAGCCTGGTCGGCAATCCGCTCCAGATTGCTTGAAATCTTGGAGGCTGCCAGCATGAAGCGGCAGTCTTTAGCCACAGGTCCATGGGTAGCTATGTAAGTAATGACCAGCTCGTCGATGTGGACTTCCAAGGAGTCGATTTGGCTGTCTTCTAATTCCACGGAATCGCAAAGCTTGTCATCGCGCTCGAGCAAGGCGCGCAACGCGGTGACCAGACTGCGTTCAGTCAAGCCGCACATGAGTAGAAGTTGCTCCCGGATATCGCCCAGTTGTCGTTCCCAAAAATGGTTCATAGTGTGTGAGGCGAAGACTCAACCGAATCGTCCGCTAATGTAATCCTCGGTCTGTGTCTTGGAGGGGTTTGTGAAAATCTTCTCGGTTTTATCCCATTCGATGAGTCGGCCGAGGTAGAAGAAGGCAGTGGCATCCGAGCATCGTCCGGCTTGCTGCATATTATGGGTCACCACCACGATGGTATACCGCTGCTTGAGTTCTTGGATGAGGTTTTCGACCTTAGCCGTCGCGATGGGATCCAAAGCCGAGCAGGGCTCATCCATGAGTATCACCCGCGGTTCGACCGCAATGGCCCTGGCAATACACAATCGCTGTTGCTGGCCGCCCGACAACCCCAACGCACTGCTCTCCAGCCGGTCTTTGACCTCGTCCCATAATGCCGCCCCCCGCAAGCTGCGCTCGACGATCTCATCCAGGTGACCCCGGTTGCGCACACCTTGGATTTTCAACCCGTATGCCACGTTGTCGTAAATGGACTTCGGGAATGGGTTGCTCTTTTGGAAAACCATCCCCACCTGCCGACGCAACGCGATCGTGTCCACTTCAGGGGAGTTGATGTCAATGCCTTGGATCCGGATGCTACCGGCTCCAATCCGGGTGCCCTCAATAAGATCGTTCATTCGATTCAAGCACCGCAACAACGTGGATTTCCCGCACCCGGACGGCCCGATGAATGCCGTCACCTTGTTGGCTGGGATGTTCAGGCAGACATCGTGAAGGGCTTGCGCTTTGCCGTAGAAAAAATCCAAGCCAGCGATTTCGATCATCGGTTCGGCACTCGCCACCCCCTCGGAAGTCCTGTGGGAATCGGACGGCGCGGTTTTCGAAAGGGTGTTCATTTCAAGGGAGTGGGCTACCAGCGGAACCGTTTCCTCATTCGGATGCGCAGGATAATGGAAGTCAATGCAATGGAACTGACCACCAGCAGGAACACCAATGCCGCCCCGTACTGGACTCGTTCGGTGTATTGGTTCTGCGGTATTTTGGCGCTGACGACGTAGATATGGTAGGGAAGCGCCATGACGCCTTGGCCCAGGAAGTCCAACAGGCCGCCGGGTTGTCCCTCGTCGCGCATAACGTAAGCCGCCGTAAACATGATGGGCGCCGTCTCTCCAGCGACCCGGGCTATTCCCAGGATTGACGAAGTCAGAATCCCAGGGGCCGCGTACGGGAGCACATTGCTGCGAATCGTTTGCCATTTGGTCGCACCCAACGCCAAGGAAGCTTCCCTGAAGCCTTTGGGAACCGCTTTGAGGCTTTCCTCACTGGCCGTGATCACCACCGGCAACGCCATAAATCCCAACGTAAACCAACCAGACGCCAGGCAGACTCCCCACCCTGAAAAATTCAACCAGTGGCCGAACCCCACGGGCACACTCGGCACTGCCGGGTTGTCGAAATTCGAAATCACCGGCATGAAATGAACGAACAAGCCCAATCCGAAGAGGCCAAACACGATGGAAGGCACCCCGGCCAGGTTCAGGATGGCCAACCGCACCGCGTTCACCGTTCGCCCCGGGCGACTATATTCGTTGAGATAAACTGCACTGCAGACGCCCACAAACAGGGCGATCCCCATCGAGCCGACCACCAATTTGAAGGTCCCCACAATACACGGCCAGATTCCCCCGCCACTGTGGGCATAGGTTTCAGCCGGAATATCCTTTTGCTGATGCCCGGCCTTGAACCGCAGGAACTCCGCATACCCAAGTTCCTGCTTTTTACCTTCATAC
>JAYVTN010000347.1:0-6031 GCA_043788785.1 Spartobacteria bacterium
ATAAGGTCCATAAGGTCCATAAGGATGCGGAGGCCCCTGGCCTGAGAACCCCCTTTACAACAAAGGACCGGGCACCAGGACTTGGAGAGCCCGGGGGGCGACCCCAAACGTTACGGGGATATGGCCCAGCAACTCGCCATCGGCCTCGAAAGGCACCCGGCTAGCACTGGTCACTGTCATCCGGTCGGTTTGGAAATACTCCACGTCGCTCAATTCCGTATGCCGGCCCATTAAAAGGCAGCCCAGGTACCGGGCCAAATCGAGATAGCCCAGGTTTTTAAAGACCAACACGTCCAGCTTGCCGTCGTCGATCACGGCGTTTTTGAAGAACGCGAGGGGACCGCCGTAGAACCGGCCATTGCCCAAAAGGACCAAAGAGCCTTCATGCCGGCCCTCGTTGGTTTCCACACAGAGCAGGGGAGGCGTGCGCGAGGCGATCTGGGCGGCTGAAAACAAGTAACTCAACGGCCCGTAACTCTGCTTGGCGGCCCAAGTGGTCGATTCGACGATCTGCGCGTCAAAACCAACCCCGGCCAACTGGACGAAGTATTTCCCGTTAGCGCTCGCCAGATCGATGCGCCGGGTATGTCCCCCTTGAATGATCTCCCAGGCTTTTTGGAGATTGGAAGGGATCCCCAGCTCTGCGGCGAATACATTCATGGTTCCCACAGGAAGCACCCCCAGGACGGCATCGGAGTCCGCCATGCCGTTGACGATATCATTGATAGTCCCATCGCCACCCGCTGCGACAATGGTCCGATAACCCTCCTCGACGGCTTTTCGGGCGAGGATCCTGCCATCGCCAGCCGCTGCGGTGTACACCAGTTTGCAGCCCGGGAGTTTGGCGATGGTTTGGTGGACACGCAGCGCCCGCGCGTTTCGGGCAGCAGGGTTTAGGATGACAACAGCTTCCGCCATGAACGTAGGTGATTCGCCCTTTTCTTTCGAAGGGGGGTGGGTAACTTCGGGGCCGTGAATCGACTTTCCAAGGCTATTCTCATCGCAGTTGGCAGCTCGGCGGCTCTGGCCGTCGGTTCCCTCCTGTGTGTGAACCTCTACGTGCAGTCCCCCGGATCCCAATTGCGTATCCAGGAAGCCCTTGGTAAAGCCCTTAAACTGCCTTTGGTGATCACCAATACCGGCGTGAGCCCCTGGGGCGACGTCCAGATCAATGGAATCTCGGTTCCCACCCAAGACGGTAACTTTCTCGAAGCTGCCAACTTCAGTGGCCGTTACAAACTGCTTCCTCTCTTATCCAAGCGTCTTGTTATCACCGATATCCGCGTCGATAGCCCCAAGATCGTCTGGATCCAGAGCGCCGAGGGCGATTGGGCCCTGCCAGCTCTCCCCAAATCCCCGGCCCCCCCGGCTCCCGAACGAAGCGACGCCCCCAATCCCCCTAAACAATCCGCCTCGGAGCCCAGGAAACCCGGCAACCGCTTCGAAGTGACCATTGACGGGCTCTCGGTGACCAACGCCTCCGTGGAATTCATCGATAAGGACAAGAAGCGGCTGGCGCTCTTGAGCGGGGTCGACATCCGTTATAACTTGGTGACCGAAAAAGTCGTCGAAGGCACGGCTTCCATCGCTCACGCCAGCTACAATGACCAGATCGCGATCGAAGGCCTTCGTTCCCCTTTCCGGATCGAGGAAGGCCATCTAATCTTCTCCGCCCTCGGAGGCACTCTCGCTGGAGGACCCTTGACCGGGGTCATCGAAATCTCGCCCAAGCAAAAGCGGGCGCCTTTCGAAGCCATGCTAAAATTCGAACGCGTGGATGCAGCCCTGTTAAGTCAAGAAGTGGGTTGGTCGCCGGGGAAGGTGTCCGGCACCCTGGACGGCTTTTTAGCTCTCAAAGGCAGTTCACGCGATATTCGCCGGGGCGTGGGCGAGGGGCGCTTGAGCCTCGTCGACGGCCAGTTTCATTCCCTGGACCTCTTTCAAACCATCGGCCAAGTCCTCCAGCTCGATGAACTTGCCAATCTTAAGCTCAAAAGCGCCACTGCGGATTTTCACATTGGCGAGGAGAAAGCCCTATTTGACTCCGTGCTTCTGGAAGGGCTCGATTTGCGGATCACAGGCAACGGCTATGTGCGCTTCGATGGAAAACTCAACATGGACGCGCGCCTGGCGCTCAGTCCTGTTTTAGCCAAAAAACTACCGTCGTTTGTACGCGAGAGCTTAACGGAAACCGACTCTGGAGGGTACCCGGCAGTGGCTTTCCGGGTGAGCGGCAAGACCGACCGTCCCAAAACCGATTTGGCCGAAAGGCTCGTGGGCAAGAAATTGGGGGATCAGTTGGAGAACTTGGTTTCGGGCCTCTTTGGCACCCACAAGAAAAGGGAGGCCGAGGAGGACAAAGACAAGGAATCCAAAAGGAAGAAGCGGAAGAAAAAGGACGAGACCCAGCCGGAACCCGAAACCGTCCCGGCCCTGGGAACGGTGCCGGTGCTCCCAGCCGCGGCCCCGGTACCTGCATCCGGAGCCGCAATCGAACCGACCCCGACCGCTCCCCCCCAATGAGAGTTGTAGCCGGGATCGCTGGCGGGATTCAACTTCACACCCCCAAAACCGATTTGCGCCCAACCATGGACGTGGTCAAGGGGGCCATTTTTTCAAGCTTGGGAGAGTTCGTCCTCAACGCACGCGTGCTCGATCTCTTCGCCGGTTCGGGGGGCTTGGGCATTGAAGCCCTCAGCCGGGGCGCTGCTTCGGCCTGCTTTGTTGAAAACGAGCGCCGCGCCGTGGAATCCATCCAGAAGAACTTCGAAAAGACCCATGTCTCCGGAACGGTTCATGAACTGGATGTGTTCCGCTTTTTGGACCGGTTTGCCACTCCCTCAAGTTTCGATCTAATCCTCGCCGATCCGCCTTACGTCAAACAGCAGGGTGACCGGGATTTCGGGGCAGAGCTTCTGGGCAACGAATGGTTGCGTCGAGCCATCGCTCCAGAGGGCATCCTGGTCCTGGAGCACATGCCCGGGGCGAAACTCAATTTCCACGGGCGTTGGGAATGCATTCGGCAGAAGCGTTACGGGGCAACGGAAGTGGCGCTGCTGCGTCCGCTCTGAGCCAAGGGTCAGTTGATGGACGCAACTACCCGCTCCTCAGGCACCCAGATCCTGCGTACGCCCCTTGGCGCGCGTGCCCTCCCGGGTGCGGCACTTCGCTCGTTGCTGGTGTATAACCTGTTTTTCCCTCTCGCTTTCCTGGCGATCCTCCCAGGGGTCCTGCGTCGCACACTCCGACGTGGCAACTACCGGGAGAACTTCCGGCAACGGCTGGGCCGATACAGCGATGAAGACCGGGCCCGCCTGGCCCAAGGCCGCTGGGTTTGGATCCATTCCATCAGTGTGGGTGAGACATTGGTAGCTCTCAAACTGGCGCGCCAATTGCACCAGAACCAACCCGCCCTCCAAATCGTGGTCTCGGTGACGACCTCCACCGGTTGGGCTTTGGCCGCCTCCAACCCTGAACCGTGGCTGGCCGTTATCTACAACCCCCTGGATCGGCCCGCCATTGTGCGCGGCGCCCTGGATACCTTGCGCCCCGAGCAAGTCATCTTCATCGAAGGCGAGGCCTGGCCCAATCTCCTCGCCCAATGTTATGCCCGCTCCATTCCCACTGCCTTGGTTAATGCCCGGCTCTCGCCCCGCAGCGAGGCCCGTTTCCAGTGTGTGCGGTTCTGGACGGCTCCCATCTTCAACCTGCTCGACCAAATCTGCGTACCGGAAGCCAGCGATCTCGCGCGGTGGCACTTCATCGGCATCGACCGCTCCCGTCTGCGGCACACAGGCAGTCTCAAGTTCGATCTAGCTGCCGGAGCCCTGGGTTCTTCCCGCTCCCAGGACTTTCGCGCGTTGCTGGGCTCCGTGGGAGTCCCTCCCGGCGCTCCGGTAATCGTGGCTGGAAGCACCTGGGGTCCCGAGGAACTGGTGCTTGCCCGTTCACTGCCGGCTTGGCGTCGGCTATGCCCCAACCTCTTCCTGGTGCTCGTTCCTCGTCACGTCGAGCGGACCCCCGTCATCCTGGCCGAACTGGCTCCCACCGGATTGCGGGTCTGCCGCAGGAGCGCGCTCCCTCTCAAGAACGTGGACCCGTTTGACATCTTACTGGTCGATACCACGGGCGAACTGCGGGATTGGTACGAACTGGCCACCCTGGTCTTCGTGGGTAAAAGCATGCCGGGCATCGCCGATGTGGGTGGGCAGAACCCCGCAGAGCCTGCGGCCTTGGGTAAAGCCGTGGTATTCGGTCCGCACATGGAGAACTTCGAGGCCGTGGTGGAATTGCTCAAGGGGCAATCTGCGGTGAGACAAGTCGCCGATGAGGAGTCGCTGAGCCAATGTGTGGCTGGACTGCTAGCGGACCCCGGTTTGCGGGCGGAACTCGGACAGCGAGCCGTCTCCGCCCTTTCGGTCCATCAAGGCGCGACGGCGCGCGCCGCCGCGCTCCTGTGAGTCCGGTGCATGTCCGAACATGTGGGAGGGGCGTCCAGCCGGGGATCCGTGGCATGGGATTCAGCCCGCCAACCAGAACAGCGAAATAGCCCTCCCCAACCAGCAGTGCGGCTCCAGCGCAGGAGCGTGTGCCAGTCAGCTTGTCACCCAAGGGATCCGTATCAGCCTTGGGGCGCTTGGTGTTTTGGGTGTAAAATTTCTGCGTCCACTGGGTGACTGTTGAGGGGAGGGAGTGCCCAGGTTCCGGGCAGTCTGCGCCGCGTCGCGGATCGGCGTAATTGCGCCAAGGCGGCGTCCTGAAACGATCCAGGGCCGCAGACAAAAACTGCTTGCAAGCAGCTCCAGCGCTCCCCATATTCGCCAACTCGTTTCCAAACGACCCTATCGTCCAGTGGTTAGGACACTCCCCTTTCACGGGAGTAACACGGGTTCGAATCCCGTTAGGGTCACTCCCCCGCAGTGGCTGAGCATGGGGGGAGACTGCCAGCACTTTCTGTGGCATTCGCTTCTAGCCCATGGTCTTTTTCCGGGACTGGGCTGGTGCAGGTTCATGGGCAAGACGCCATTCCACATCCTCCATGGCACGGGTGCAGCGCCGGCGCCGAAACGATTGAAAACCGATTGTTTTGCCGGCCACGACCTACGATCTGGGTGGGATCATTTCCCAATTCCGGGAGAGCGCTTTGACGATCCTGTGATAAAACGCACAGGATCCTGTTCGACATCTCCCGGTTCGAAATAATTGCTTTATTGCAAAAAGGAGGGGGGCCGGGCGGATCGAGGTAGGGTTTGAGCGGCCAACGAAGCTTGATTTCATTGGAAACGATGGTTTCATTGGCTAGTAAAACAATCATTTTGAGTGAAAAGATCTTCATTGCCTGGGATGCCTTGTTGAACGCCTTTGCCACCTCGGCAGGGGAGCTGGGGTTTAAAGGTGTAGAGTTGCGCGTTTCGGTACTTCCTGACGCACGGGCAGAACTGCGCTTGGAAGCCCGAGGAGAAAAGGTGCATTTGCCTATTCGGGCTGTGTTGCACCCCAACCGCAAGATCCTTGCAGAATCGGCAAACGGGGCTGAACCCGGATTTATTATCGTCAGCCCGCATATCCCCAACGACCTGTCCGCTGATTATTCCAGGGCGGGAATCAACCATGCTGATCTGAATGGCCGGTTGTTCATTCAGACGCCGCACTTCCTTTTAGAGCGGATCCCCACCAAATCTCGCTACCGCAACCCGGTGCCGGAGCCGGATCTTTTCGCCCCGAAAACCTCCCGGATCATTAGGGCCTTACTTTCGGATCGCGACAAGTCCTGGGATCAGGAGGAGTTGAACCGGCGAACGCAGGTTTCCCGGGGCTTGGTATCCAAGATTTTGACTGCACTGGTGCAGAAAGGCTATGTGGAGCGGCAATCCCTTGGGACGCGCCATGGTCCCGCACGCTACCGGCTGTCCGAGTTTGATCGACTGCTGGACGCATGGGCTGCCAATGACCAGTGGAGCAAACGCGTGAGCATTCGGCAGTACTCACTTTTAGGTGCGGACGCGGTGGAGATAGGCCGAACGGTGCGAGA
>JAYVTN010000348.1:0-16016 GCA_043788785.1 Spartobacteria bacterium
GCACTTATGCCTGCAGATGGTCCCTCGGGCCGCCCCGCAGACCTTGAACACACAAATTCGCCTCCTTTTTAGGCCGCGTTGAGTCGGGGATTTCCTCTACATTGGAGCTCGCACCCATGTCGCTTACCCGAAAACTCGCCCAATTGCTCGGCCCCGGGGCCGTCAGTAATGACCCGCAAATCCTCGCAGTCCATAGCACTGACCGTTGGTTCGCTGCCGCATTGCCCGAAGCAGTCGTGTTTGCCGAGTCGGTTGCCCAGGTCAGCCAGCTGCTCAAGTATGCTTCCAAGAACCGGATTCCCGTCACAGCCAGAGGGGCGGGGGTAGGCTATGTGGGAGGATGCGTGCCTTCGCGCGGCGGGATCGCGCTCTCGTTGGCCCGGATGAACCGGATCAAGGAAATCGACTTCGCCGACGGGGTAGCCGTCGTCGAACCCGGAGTTATCACGGGGCACCTCCAGGAAGCCGTTCGCAAGCAGGGTCTCTTTTACCCGCCGGATCCCGCCAGCCTCAAGGAATGCAGTTTGGGGGGGAACATCGCTACCAATGCCGGCGGCCCACGCTGCCTCAAGTACGGTGTCACCCGGCAATATGTCCTGGGATTGGAAGTGGTTCTAGCCAATGGCGACATTCTGCGTACAGGCGGACGCACCCATAAAAACAAGACCGGATTCGACCTGCTCGGGCTTTTTGTCGGAAGTGAAGGGCTGCTGGGCATTGTCACCGAAGCCACCTTGCGACTGCTGCCTCTTCCTCCGGCGCGGGCAAGTCTCTCGGCAAGTTTCAAGACTTTTGCTCAGGCGGCCAATGCCGTCCAAGCGATCTTCCGGGCCGGTTTCCTGCCGGCAGCATTGGAGATTGCCGACAGTTTCACCCTCAGAGCCGCCCGCGAACACCTGGGCAAATCGATCGTGCCTGCCGGCCAGGGCCACCTCCTCATCGACTTGGATGGGCAGCCCGCATCCGTGCGATCCGAGGCCAAAACATTGGCCGCGCTCCTGGACAAACTGGGCACCCTCCACCTTCAAACGGCTTTGGGCGAAACTGCCTGTGAAGAACTTTGGGGATTGCGCCGGAAGTTTTCGGAGTCCCTCAAGGCCACCGGATTGATAAAGCTAAACGAAGACATCGTTGTGCCCCGTGGGCGGCTCGTGGATCTGGCCAAGTTTGCGGCGTATCTGCGGAAAAAATACGGATACCCGGTGGCCTGCTTTGGCCATGCAGGGGACGGCAACATCCACGTGAACATCATGGCCGCCAATTACCATGAGGATCCGGTGGTACACGCCCGGGTCGGGAACGCGCTGGACGAGCTTTTCGCGCAGGTGCTGGCCTGGAAGGGAGTCATCACCGGCGAACACGGGATTGGACTGGCCAAGCAACGTTGGTGGACTCAAGCCACGAGCCCGGTGAGCCGGGGAGTCCATGCCTTGCTTAAACATGCCCTGGATCCCGAGGGGATTCTTAATCCGGGGAAGTTTGTGGCTTCGGGAGTGTCTGCGGAGCGGCCCCGGGGGAAGCCCGCGCAGGGATCGGGTGCGGTGGCTGTTTCGAAAACAAGGCGAGGCACGCGATGAGACTGCGTTTGGTCCATCTCCTGCCACATGCCGGCGCAGGGTGTCTTGGAGAACCCCGCCGCCGTTGCAGCGGTATTGCCGGCGTGCTCGGTGGCCTTGCCGTTTCTGCTCCTGATCATGGCGGCCGCCAACCTGCCCCCGGGTCTGCTAAACTCGCCCACCAACTGCCGAATTTAAGGGCATTGGTTTTCTGTATTGGTGGCTTGGTGATTGCCGAATCCTTGGCATATTAAGCACCGCTACCCGTAGAGCCGCCGTTTCGGTCGAGTGAACGGAAACCCGATGGATAGCGAATGCTGCAACCCCAGCCCCTGCCGTCCGTTGACCGTCCTGTCCCTGCTCATACACCCATCCCGCCCGTATTCCCTGCTGGCTAAGAGGGGCCTTGCCTTGATTGCCTGCCTGTGGGCAGCTGCAGCCTATGGGTCCGTGGCGCCGCAGGACTGGCGATATGAGCAGAGTCTGGCTGTTCCGCCTGCAGGCCTGACCGCGACCGAGTTGCCCTTGGAAACCCTGGATGCGGCCCGGCCCTTCCTCGAGGATTTGCGGCTTACGGACAAAGCGGGACAGGAAGTCCCTTTCCTAGTAGAACAGCCCGCCCCGCAGCCGCCGGTATGGGCCCCGGCGACCAGCTTCTCGGTCGGCTTGGAGCCGACTCGCACCGTGGTGACCGTGGTCAATGGAGGGGAAGACCCCGTTGATGGAGTGAGCCTAGTGATCCCCGTAACGCGATTTATCAAATCCGTGGGCGTCGATGGCTCCCAAGATGGCCAAACCTGGGAACGGCTCGTTTCCGGGCAGCCCCTGTTCCAATTCCCCGAAGGCGCTTCGAAACTGGACGTGTTGTTTCGTGGCCGGGTGTGGGCCCATCTGCGGGTGATACTTGACGATGAGCGCTCTGAACCGGTCCCGGTGACCGGCTTGCGCGTACGCCATGCCCCCAAACACGCCGCTTCCAGTATTCCCACCACGGTACGCGTTGTGGCCCGGGACGAAGCGCCCGGCTTGACTCGGCTCGCGATTGACCTGGGAGCCGCCAACTTGCCCATCGGCAAACTCACCCTGCAGAGTCCGGAACCGCTGTTTACCCGGGAGGTGACGGTGGCTATCCCCGAAATGACGGCTGAAGGAATTACGGAGCGCACGTTGGGGCAGGCGGTCTTGCACCGCGTCGAGCTGAACGGCGTCACGGCTTCTCAGTTGGACATTGAGCTCAACCGGAAGGTGC
Organism: Spartobacteria bacterium; assembly: GCA_043788785.1. GTDB lineage: Bacteria > Verrucomicrobiota > Verrucomicrobiia > Chthoniobacterales > Chthoniobacteraceae > CAIURC01. The sequence goes on from JAYVTN010000348.1 coordinate 2,806, forward strand.
CTTCCCGTCAGTTAATCCTCCTGATCCGCAATCAGGATAGCCCCCCGCTGGACATCGCAGGAGTGGTGGCCACGCGTTATCCGGTGCGGCTGGTGTTTTTAGCGCGTTCTCCGACCAGCTTCAAGTTGCTCTCCGGGAACGACCAATGCCAGGCCCCGCAGTACGATCTGGCCAATCTGGCGACCCGGCTCAAAGCCATGAATGCCTTTATCGTCAGCGTATCGCCTTTAGCCCCCAATCCCAGCTTCCGTGTTCCGGAACCCATCCCGGGCCTTGAGGAGCGCGGGGCATCACTGGCCATAGGGGGCTGGCAATTCCGAAAAGCTGTGAAGCTGGGCGGCCCGGGTGTGCAGCAACTGGAGCTGGACGCGGAAGTGTTGGCGCATGGGGCTAAGAATCTCGGCGATCTGCGGCTTGTTCGCGGTGATCGCCAGATCCCGTACGTGGTCGAGCGCACGTCTCTGAGTCGTATCATCCTTCCGGCTTACCAAACCGTCAATGAGCCGAAGGCACCCACCGTTTCTACTTGGAAAGTGGAGTTGCCTTACCCTGGACTGCCGATCACGCGTCTGACCTTGAATTCGCACTCTAGCTTATTTGAGCGCGAAATAGTGGTTTGTGAGGAGATCCCCGATGCTCAAGGCCGCCTTGTAAACCAAGAACTAGGGCACGCAACTTGGAGGCGTACGCCAGACCGCCCAGCCAAAGATCTCGAACTGTCCCTGGCTCGGAGTCCGTCAACCAAGACCCTCTTCATTCGAACCCGGAACGGAGACAATCCTGGAATCGAACTTGCGGGTGTGAGCGCGTTCTATCCTGTGAGTCGGCTCGTCTTCAAGGCAGCTCCAGCCACGGGGCCGGATTTGGAACTCTACTATGGCAATCCGGCAGTGACAGCGCCGTATTATGACCTGAGCTTAATGGCTGGACAGCTGCTCTCGTTCCAGCGCAGCCCTGCGCTTTTGGGTCCTGAAAAAGAAGGTTCCCACACTCAGCGCACACGGGCTGGAACTCTTGACCTATGGCAACGGGTGCTTTTTTGGACTGTGCTCAGCGCGGTGGTTGCGACGCTTTTGATAGTGCTGGCGCGTTTTGTGCCGAAAGCAGGCTCCCCAGAATAGGGAGGGCGAGGCTGCTAAAGTAGGGGCCCGGGGGCGCCACGCTCGACCCAGCCGACGCCGAAAATCTCGACGTAAGCAGCCTGTTTGCGGCTCTCCTGCGGGGCCTGGGTCACGGTGAAGAGAAGTTCCTGCGGGGCCCGTCATGTGGCATGGGATCCGCCCGCCACGTTGAAGGGCCGTTATATCCGCCAGAGCGAACGGTGGGTTCCAAACTCGGAAATTTCGCCCGCGGATTTGGTGCTGATGTACGCAATGATCCCGATCACGGCGACGAAGGTCGTCACAAAGACCGTCGCCACTAGCCAACTCGGGATCGAGGTGCCCACCTGCAAGGCCGCATAAAACGTCGGGAAGTTCGTGATCGGCGGGTTCGCGTGCAGGAAAATTTTGGTCACCCAGGCCGACAAAATGATGATGAAGATGAAGCCGTAGTTGCGTTTGAGCCGCCGACCGACAGCTTCAAATTTGCTGATTTTAAAACACGGCAACAGCAAGTCCTCACATACCAGCTTTTGCCATTCGCCCTGCAGAAGCTGGTGATTTTGGGCAACAATGGGAACCAGGAAGTGGGCTTCCAACATCCGAACCCGGGCACGGAAAGCGTCATAAAACCGGTACCGGCGCGCCTCAATCCAAAGCAGCACCCATACGATGGCGACATTGAAAAAGAAAATAATGTGGGGAACCCGCTCCAAAGAGAACGCGACGGTGAAGATGGTAGTGGAGGTTGTGATCGCCCAGTTGGTGGTGTTATCGAGACGGGCACGCCAGGCCATGATCCGGCCGAGCTCGCCGCGATAAAAGTGCGACATTGCCGTGATGTAACTGTTATCGAAACGCGACAGGCGCCTGGGCGGTTCGCTATGAAGCAGACTCATGGGCAGTTAGCTTAGCAGCCAGCCCGCCATCAGCAACGCACACTTCAATGGCTTTTGGGCCAAGCCGCGGGAGGCTCTTTTTTGATCAAAGCCTCACGGGCTTTCTCTAACCGGGCGCGTTCCTTGCGTGTGAGACTGTCCATGCCTGAACGCGAGATCTTTTCCAAAAGAGGATCGATGGAGTCCAGACTGTCTTCATCCCCCTGGCCATCCGAATCGGCCCGCACCACATGGAACTTGGGCCCGCGGTTCCAGAATTGCCAAGCCGGCAAATGGAACCGGCCGCGCGCAAAGCCCACATAGAGGAACGCTGCCGCCGCGGAGACCCAGAAGGCAATCAGTGCATCCCACGCTCCAGCGGAGAAAAACTGGAGCGTGTAGATGCCCAGCAGAACCATGGCTATCCATTTGGCGCTGACCCCGAAAAAGACACCCACGCCCGGATAGAGAGCCGCAAAGGCCACGAACACGGCAAAATGCAAAGCCCCCGAGCCCGTATAGCCCATGGGCCACCACATTCCCGCTAAAGTGAGCGCGGCGGGGACGAGGACCAGCAGCAACAGGTACATCCGCAGGAACGCGCGTCTGCCCAGGTATTGCTCCACCTCGCGGCCGAACCGGTAAAGCAGGAACATCTCGATGGCAAACCAGATACTCGGGCCGTTGAGGAAGGCATAGGTGACAAACTCCCAGAGCGAAGCCCGGGTGAGGATATCATGGCTGGAGAAATGGAGGACCCCGAAGACCCAGCTTTGCTTAGAGGCCAGTGCCATGGCCGTGCCGACCATCGTGAGGACATGGAGAGCCACCAATATCGTGCTGGCGTATATGGCATACCCGTTGAGATAGGTCAGCGGCCGCCGGTCTTCCGAGGAATCGTATCCAATCATGGCTAGCTTCTAATCTGACGGCCGCCTCCCTCTTCCGCAAGCAGCGCCCCACAATAGAGTTCGCGTCGGAAGCCGCCCGTGGACGCCCATGGTTTACCCAATTCGGCCCCCGGGCTGCGCGTGCATCCGCCGGGTTTGTAAGCGCTTCCAGTTTCCCCAGGTCTTGCGCAGGTTTGCCCGCATCGAAAGATACTGCTCCTGGAGATGGGTGCCCTGGCGGATCTGCGCCAAGACCCCCTGAAGGGAAAACTCCGAAGCCGCCACGAGGGTGTAAGCGGTTCCCACGGCAGACTGGTCGTGGGCATCGCTCCCAGCCGTCCCGGGCAAACCACGGGTGCGGGCATACGCCCGGGCCGCTTCGTTGAAGCGTCTGAGGGTTGTGGCCGCGTTGAATACTTCCACGGCATCCATTTCCATCCGATTGAGCACGGATTCACGGATCCCCGAGCGAAAGAGGTCATAGGGATGCGGCGGGATCACAAACCCGCCCAAGGCATGCACGATCTGGGACACTTCCGGTGCCGGACGCCCTTTAAGCGCGGGCGGCATCACCCCCAAACACAACAAATGCCCGTCGGCCGTGGTAATTTCTTCTCCGGGAATGACCAGGAATCCGTCTACCGGTAAGCCGTCACTGCGGAGCAGCCCGAGATCCATCAGATCCCGGCATCCATCGCAGGTATTGTGGTCGGTGAGGGCTAGCCCGTCGAGACCCTTGCGTTTGGCGGCAGCCACCATCGCAACAGGACTATCTGAGGCATCCCCGGAAAACCAGGAATGGCAGTGCAGATCAAGCTTGTAGCCCCCGAGCATATGGACCGGCCCATTCTGCAAACATTTCTGACTTCTGCGCATCGGCCTCTCTCCCTTAACGTTTCCGACATGAGTATCGGTTTCAAAGAATGGACCTTGATTTGTGAAGCCCTTGGGAGAGGCACCCAAAGCCTGATCCTTCGCAAGGGGGGAATTGCCGAGGGACGCGAGGGATTCCGGTTCCAGCATCCCGACTTCCTTCTTTTCCCCACGCTCTTCCATGAGCAGGCTGCTCGACTCAAACTGCCGGCCGACACGGTCCTACCGGCTCCCGCCACCCCTGGGGTCCTGGAAATCCGCTATGCAGCGCAAGTGGAATGGACCCGACAACTCACCGACCTGGCGGCTGTGGCCCGCTTGGCTCCGTTCCACCTCTGGCGCGACGAAGTCCTCGAGGAACGTTTCCGTTATGACGAAAAGGAGGGCCTGAGCCTGGCTTTTATACGGGTGTCCCGCTTGAGTCGGTTCTTCACGTTTGAAGACGCCCCCAAGTACGGGGGATGCCGTTCATGGGTGACCCTGCCCGACCTGGCGGTCGACATCGTCCACGAACCCGTGCTCAGCGATGCCGCCCACCGGGCCCGGGAACAGGAACTGCTAGCGGCTTTGAGGCAAGAATGAACCGGGGGGGGACGGGTACTCTCACAGAGACCAACCGAGCCTTGGGGACGGGTACACGGACCCGCCGAACCGGGGGGGACGGGTACTTCCGACATGACCCCGCCCAACTGGGGACGGGTACTTTTGAGATAGACCCGCCGAACCGGATCGCCGCGATTTATCGGGATGTGTTTTGGGGATTAAGGGAGCCTCCACCAATCCCAGCCTCACATCCCGTAAATCCCGCTAATCCTGTCGAAAAACCGACCGGTTTCGTGTTGGCCCGTTTTGACAGGATTGCCGGGATCAACTAACTAGAAGAGGGAGAGGGCGAGTTGGGGGTCGGCCGGATTGTCCCGGGGAACCGAGAGAAGGCTGGGGCCCTCGAAAGGTATCCGGCAGCGCACGGTGGTGCCTTGGCCGGGGGCCGATTCGATGGTCAGCTGGGCGCCGATGGCCCTGGCCCGGAACTGGAGGTTAAGTAGGCCCATCCCGTTTTTGCCGTGCTGGGAAGCTTGTGTTTCCGCCGGGAGCCCGCGGCCGTCATCAGTGATACTCAAGATGAGTTCGTGGGCTTGGGGGCGGAGGTCTATGAGGATCTCGTGCGCGTTGGCGTGCTTGATCGCGTTGCGCAGGGATTCCTGGGCGATCCGATAGAAATGGAGGGCCAAGGTGTCAGGGAGATCAATCCGCGCCGGCGCCCGTAATCGGCAGCGCACCCCGGAGTGCACTCGGCCCGTGAGCTCCTGCAATCCCGCAACGATTCCTTGGTTGGTTTCCAGGGAGACGGGGTGGAGGCCCTGGGCGAGGCCGCGGGCCTGGTCGGTGGCGTCACGGAGCAAGTCGACGATCTTGTTGGCTTGCGCCGCTTCGGTGGCGTAGTGGCGGGTCAAACGGGTGGCCAGCAACCTGGCGAGCATGGCGACGCCAACGAGCTGTTGGCAGACACTGTCGTGGAGATCTTGCCCCAAACGGTTTCGCTCGGCCTCGGCCGCTTCCAGTAACGCCGCTTCCAAGCGTTCACGTTCAATGAGTTGGTGCTCAAGCAAGTCAATAACTTTGGAAAGCTCCACCGTGCGCTCGACAACTTGGCGCTCCGAACCTTCCCGGATGCTACGGATGGCGTCCTGACTGAGATGGGCCTCGGTGTTGTCGCGTAAGACCTGGCAAAATCCGGTAAGGATCCCGCTCGCGTCGCGTACTGCGGCGATCGTTGAAGCCATCCATAGACGGGTGCCATCTTTGCGCACGTAAAATCCCTCATAGCAAAAGTGCTCTGAGCGGAGCGCCTGGTCGAGCTGCGCCCCCGCCAATGAACGTTCTTCCGGACAGATCAGATTGGCGAAATGAGCCCCAACGAATTCGGACTCGGTATATCCTAATAAGACGTAAACGCCGGGATTCCAGGTCAGGACGACGCCAGTAGGATCAATAGAAAAAATGGCATAAGTGCGCAATGCGGACACCAGGTCTCTGAACCGGGTATCGGGTGGGACCAATTCTGCGGTATCGGGGAAAGCGCGGGTTAGAGGTGCGCTCTCACTGCGAGCCGCAGAGAGGAGCACCACGGAGGTTTCAGAGGGCGCGTCGGAGGGGTTGACGCAGAGGGAAGCGCGTAGAGAGGGCACAAGTCCAGAGCTAGCACCGAATGCGAGAGCCCAGCTATCTAAGAACCCTTACTGACCCATCTTTGAGGGTGATCTCCTAGGCATTTTCTTTGCCCGGGTGAGGCGCGCTGGCACCCGCCCTCCCCTTTGTCTGCCTTGGCGTCTGCCACCCTATCAGGGCGAAAGAGACCAAAGTGTCTGCCCCCGGCAGAGCCAAAATTGGTTGAGCCAGCATCCAAGGAGCGGAAGGAAACGCATGCCTTCTACCCACCACGCGATACCGTTGCATTTCTACCCACACGAAACAGCGAAGAACCGAGAAAAATCCAGAAACCCCGTGTCTGAGTCACCGCCCAAGCCAGCTTTCCAAGCACCAGGAGTTCGAGAGCGAGCAATAAAAACCCGAGAACCCGGAGAGTGGATCGCAGACCCAAGAGAACGGGCAACGTGCGGACACCGGCAGCCGAATCCCCGAGGCAGTCCCTGAGGCCCATTGCGATCGCGACCAAAAGCCGCCGGGCTGGCTGCAAAGGGATGTGGAGAGCGGCGCGATGCGGGACATTGATGGGGTCTGCCCGATCGTGGCGCAAATGATCGACATTGTAAAAGAGGAGTGCGGCGCAGAACCACAGCGGGATCCATGGGTGGGGCGGCTGATGCAGGAGCACGCAGACCGACCAACCCATCGCAGCGATGGCTAGCGAACCGTAAACATGAAGACCTTGAACGACTGCAGCAAACCGGGGCACAGCCAATTATAGCTCAGGAATTTCAAGCTTGGGATGATTAGCTTCCCCCAGCTTCCAGTCCCATGGTTTCCAACTTTGTTTTTCCCAACGAAACGTAAAGGGTCCCTGGAGAGAGTTGACCCGGTCGATCGCCATCTGCCCCAGAGGCCCCCCGCTCCCGGAGAGGCGGAGGCTCACCGAGTAAGTTGCCGAACCGTCGCCCACAAGCAACTCTCCGGGCGTTTGGGTAATCGAGAGGAAAAGAAACTGGCGGAAGACTTCTTCGGTATTCTGGAGAAGAAAGTTTTTGTCATGGTGCCAGCGATCCGAATAGGATTCCGAGATATCGCTGGCAAAGGATTTCCAGTGGCGATCTTCGAGCGACTCCAGCCAATGGAGCTGGTGGAGACGGATCTGGCGTTCAGGTTGCCAGAGCACGCTGCAGTAGATGACGCTAACCAAGCCTAAAACCCCACCGATCATGGCCAACGATTTTCGATCCATTCCCTCAATAAGATGAATTACCGGGCCAATGTCGCGGCCATTCTGCGCAACCCTGAAGGCAAGCTTCTGGTCTGTGAACGGGTCAAAGAGGTGGGGCAATGGCAGTTTCCTCAAGGCAGCGTGGACACCAACGAGACCCTCGAGGAGGCGTTGGTACGCGAACTGGGGGAAGAGATCTCCGTTGAGCCTCACCAATACCGGATCGTGCTCAGCAAGGGCCCTTATTTCTATAACTTCTCCCACGGCCAGACCAAAAAAGGGTTTGCAGGCAAGGAGCAGCTCTATTTCCTGTGCGATTTTAGTGATATCAATGAAAGCGTCCGGGTAGAAACGGCCAAACCGGAGTTCCGCGCCTACCGCTGGATCCGGCCCCAAGAGTTCCAACTCGCGTGGTTGCCCGCCTTCAAGCACGAGGTTTACCGGAACGTGTTCTGGGATTTCTTTGGCGTGCGTATTTGAGGCTCGGATTGACTGGATGAGCACGAATTGTCCGGGCGGTTGACAGGATTCGCAGGATGCCCGGGATTTGTAGCCAGAATGGGCGCCGTTCTTCGTCCTAACACCACATTCCCGGATTTCCCCCAGCTCCCGGCGCGCGGCCGAAATGAACTTGACCGGCATAGGAGGGTGGGCCAGTAGGGAGCGCGCATGTTGACTCTGGGAATGTTTTTCTTCATTGTGACCACATTTATGGAGTGTGTTTGGTGGGCATGCAGAGACGAAGGAGTCTGAAATCAACCCCATCGACCTGTGGACGAAGTAGAAAGTTTGAAAGCATACAAGATGGATAGTTCCGACGAAAAAGGATGGGTAAAGAGCGCGACAAACGAGCTGAACAATCTGCTTCAGGTCATCTCGGAATCTGCTTTGGTGCTGGGCAAATACGCTGAAGGCAGTCCAGAAACGAAGCGTTTCGCAGACCTCATACGCGACGCCTTGGCCCGAGCAATCAACGTGACCCGGACCATGGGCGAGCAAGCTGGCGGATACGGCACCGAGCTGCCCATCGGAGAAGGTATTACGGTTCCCGCGGTTTGGGCTCCGCACCCGGAGGCTGAGGCGGATCGCAACGGGGGGACCATTGAAATTAGCAATCCCGAGGGGAAACGTGAACTGGTGATGATTGTCGACGATGAGGAGGTGGTCACCTTGCTGGCCGAGCAAGTCCTCGCAGCCGAGGGCTACCGGATTATCACGGCTTTGGACGGCTTTACGGCCATTGAGATCTACCGGAAACTCCGCGACGAGATCTCCCTGATCATCTTGGATTTCACCATGCCGGTGATCGATGGGGCCGATGTGTTCGATGAGTTGTTGCAAATCAACCCCAAGGTACCCGTTGTCCTAAGCAGCGGCTTTGCCGAGCGCGACCTTCTCAGTGAGATGCTCTCCAAAGGGCTCCGGGGCTTTATTCCCAAACCGTACACCCCCCAGAAACTGCTGACCCAGATCCGGGCGACGCTTAATGTGCTCCAAGCCGAAGGCGGGAGCGCTCGCAGCACACTCCTAAGATGAAAACGGGCCCGCCATCCCCAGAGAGGCTGCCAATGATGGTGTGGGCAGCTCGCGGGGATTGCATTGCCCTCAATGGTTCTCTCAGTATCTCAGCTATCCTCCCCCCCTATGGCTCGTATTGATTCCTTTTTCAAGTTCATGAAGGAGCAGGATGCCTCCGACCTTCACCTCTCCACGGGGAACCCACCCATGCTCCGCATTCACGGCGAACTGGTTCGCGTGGATATGCCCCCACTGGTGAACGACGACCTCAAGGCCCTCGTTTATGAAATCGCGCCGGAACAAAAAATCAAACTCTTCGAAGAGACGGGCGACGCGGATTTTGGCTACGAATATCCCGGGTTTGCGCGTTACCGGGCCAACTTCTTCAACCAGCGCAGTGGGATTAGTGCGGTATTCCGGTTGATCCCGAGCAAGGTATTGACGTTGGAAGACTTGGGGCTGCCCCCTGTCCTCAAACGGTTTGCACTGTTGAAAAAAGGGATGGTGCTGGTTACCGGGCCAACGGGTTCGGGCAAATCAACCACCCTGGCGGCGATGGTCGATTACGCCAACCTCCACCGTAAGGATCACATCATCACGGTGGAAGATCCCATCGAGTTTGTGCACCGTTCCCAGCAGTCTCTGGTTAATCACCGGGAAGTCGGCATCCACACCAAATCCTTTGCCTCGGCATTGAGGGGGGCGCTGCGCGAAGATCCCGATATTCTGCTGGTGGGAGAAATGCGGGACTTGGAGACCATCGAGCTGGCGCTGACGGCGGCGGCAACGGGGCATTTGGTATTCGGCACCTTGCACACGCCAAGTGCGCCCAAGACGATTGACCGTATTATCGACGTGTTCCCCTCCACGCAACAGAACCAGATCCGGGCAGGCCTCTCGGAATCCCTCAAGGGGGTCGTCGCCCAGAACCTCTTCCGGCGCATCGACAAACCCGGCCGGGTCGCCGCTTTGGAAATCCTCGTAGTCGATACCCCGATCTCCAACCTCATCCGCGAAGGCAAGACCCACCAGATCCCAGGGATGATGCAGGTGGGGAAAAAAAAGGGCAACCAGCCATTGGACGACTCCATCATGGAGCATTTGCGAGCGGCTAGGATTTCCCCGGAGGAAGCCTACGACAAGTCCATTGACAAGAAGAAATTCCGTGTATTTTTAACCACCCCCCCCGACGACTGGGAGGATTAACCCTGTTCTGGAACCCACGCCCCCAATCCACCTGTGAGACGCTCCGACATTGATAAGATCCTTTCTGCGATCCTGAATTCCAATCCAGGGATTTCCGGTTTTTTGTTTTGCGTGGGCCGACCCTTCCAGGTAGAGAGTTTTGGGTCCTTGAAAGCGGTGGATGTGCCCCCTCACATCCAGTCCTTAACACCGTACCAAACCGAGCAAATTGCCCTCAACATTATGGGCAACGACCGGCGCTTGTTGAGTGATTTCATCATCCGCGGTGCCTGCGATTGCAGCTACTCGATGGGCGGGGTCGCCAGGTTCAGGGTCAATATCTTCCGGCAACGTGGCAATTGCGCAATCGTCATGCGCAAGACCGAATCCAAGATTCCCACGTTGGATTCGCTGGGGTTGCCGCCGATATTCAAGGATATCTGCCGGGAACATGACGGGTTGATTCTGGTCACGGGGGCCAGCGGGGCAGGCAAGACGACGACCCTGTCGGCGATGCTCAACGAGATCAACGAAACTCAAGCGGTGCATGTGGTGACCTTGGAAGATCCGATCGAATTCATTCACACCCACAAGAAGGCCAGCTTCAACCAGCGTGAATTAGGGGTGGATTTCGAGAGCTATCCTGGCGGTCTGCGCGCGGCCCTGCGCCAGGCCCCACGGGTCATCCTCGTGGGCGAGATGCGGGACCGTGCCACCGTGGACATAGCCCTGACGGCGGCTGAAACCGGGCATCTCGTGCTCAGCTCCCTGGATACGGTCAATGCCGGGCAGGCCATCAACCGAATCCTGGGGATGTTCGACCGCGCTGAAGAAGTTCAACTACGGACCCGTGTGGCTGAACTGCTGCGCTTTGTTATCAGCCAACGTTTGGCACCGAATGTGAGCAGTACTGGAAGGGTTCTCCTCCATGAAATTATGGGGTCAAACCTTCGGATCCGGGAGGCGGTTTGCATGGGCGAATCCGATGTGCGCTCCTTCTACGACATCATCGAGGTGAGTACCAACCAGGGGTGGCTGACCTTCGACCAGAGCATTGGCCAGGCGTTCGAAGCGGGCCAGATCACCGAGGAAACGGCCCATCTCTTCGCCACCAACAAAGCCCGGGTCACCCGATACTTGGATCCCATCAAGCGTCGGAGAGGGACGGCCAATGATTCCGCAGACGGGATGCAGCTGGACTCTTCCAGCCTGGTCAACCTTCGATAGCGGGTATTCGTCTCAAAACAGATTAGCCTTATGTCTTCCCCATTGGACCTTGTCGAACCCGTCGAGCAGACCGCCCTGGTATGCGTGGACGACCCGGACCTGCAGGCCCTTGTGATCAAGGAGCTCACCGATTTGCGCTTCAAGGTGAACACGGGCTTTTCCAGCGAAGATCTGAGCATCAAGCTCGATAGCCAAATCTATAACTTGGTGATCATCGATGAGAACTTGGATGGACAGACCCTGGAGTCCAATGCAATTTTTGCCCAGGCGATCTCGGTGCCCAGCGATCACCGGCGCGAGCAATTTACTGTACTCCTGGGCGCCGCAGTGAAAACCGGCGACGAATTTGCCGCTTTCAAGCACAGCGTGGACCTGGTGGTCAACAAGGCGGACATCGCCCAAATTCGGCCGTTGCTGCGGCGCAGCCTCGCCCGGACCCTCGAATTCTACGCCGCTTACCACCAGATTTGCGCGGGTAGCAACGCCATCTAGAATCTTCGGGTGCTTAGCGGTTGCTTTCCCTTTTTCCAAAGTTACTCTGGGTGCCCATGAAATTGGTGCGATGGATGCGCTTTACGTGGGATTTGAAGCAGCTGCCGCCAGTTATTTCAGCACTCCCGGAATACTACCAGATCCGGCCGATGGAGGCCGGAGAGCAAAAGATCGTCACGGACGTTGTCCATAGCGCGCTTTCCCTGGAGGTATCCTGTGGGGATGTGCTGCGTGCCTTGCAGGATCCCTTGCAGGCACATCTCGCCAACACTGCCGGACGCGAGGACGTTCACACACTGGTGCTTTGCCATGGTCGGCGAATCATCGGCGCTTCTGCCCTGGGTGCCCCAACAGAAGATGAGAACCATTTGATGACGGGTCCCTGCGTCCTCATGGAGTATCGCAACCGCAGCTTGGGCACCGCACTGCTTTATGGTTCGCTGAGAGCGCTCAAAAGTGCCGGCCTGGAGCGGGCCCATGGGTTGGTCAGAGATAACGTGCTTACCTGCAAGTTCGTTTATCCCAAGTTCGGATCCACGAGTATGGAAGTGGAGTCCGCAGCGATTCTCGGCATCCACGCACCGCCACCCTCCCCCGGTGCGGGCCCTGAAGGGTCAACCCACCAGGCAGGCTCCCGCACTTCCACGGGCAGCAGCCGCCGGGCGGCTCCAAACCTGCAGAACTGAATTTCCAATGGGTGATCTATTTGGCAATTACGAGGTTGGCGATTTCTACGATGAAATGTTCGCCGGACCCGCAGAAGTGCGTTCCCATTACCGCAGCCTGCTGGAACGCTTTGGAGAGCTCAGCAATGCAGATTTCGAGAAGAAGTTTCATCTGGCCTCCCAGACCTTCCTCAACCAGGGCATCACTTTTACCGTCTATAGCGATGACCAAGGCACCGAGCGCATCTTTCCCTTCGATCCCATTCCCCGGATCATACCGCGGCACGAGTGGGAGCATGTCGAGCAGGGTCTGGTCCAACGGATCACGGCCCTCAACCTCTTCCTGCACGACATCTATCACGACCAGCGGATCCTCAAGGAGGGCGTCGTGCCCCGGGAAGTCGTCGAGACCGCCAAGCATTTCCGGCCCGAGTTCATGGGCTTTGACGTGCCCAAGGACGTTTACATCCACATCTGTGGCAGTGACCTGATCCGGGACAGGGACGGCAATTACCTGGTTTTAGAGGATAATGGCCGCTGCCCGTCGGGGGTGAGCTATGTCTTGGCCAACCGCCAAGTGATGAAGCGGGTTTTCCCCACATTGTTTGCCCGCCACAAGGTGCGGCCCGTGGATCAATACAGCCAGGAACTCCTCAATCTCCTGCGCTTTGTGGCACCCAAGAACTGCCCCACGCCTGGTAACCCGACCGTGGTTCTCCTCACCCCGGGCATCTTCAACTCGGCCTATTTCGAGCACTCCTTCCTGGCGCGCCTCATGGGGATCGAGATTGTGGTTGGCCAAGACCTGATGGTCAGTGACGACGTGGTCTACATGAAAACCACCAAGGGGCCCAAACGCGTGGATGTCATCTACCGTCGGATTGACGATGACTTCCTGGATCCCACGGTCTTCCGCAAGGATTCCGTTCTGGGCGTCCCCGGTATTGTCAACGCGTACCGGAAGGGCAATGTGAATTTGGCCAACGCGATCGGCACGGGGGTCG
>JAYVTN010000349.1:0-4519 GCA_043788785.1 Spartobacteria bacterium
CCGGAATTTTTCCTCAAATCACGAGCGAATTCAAAAATACTCAGGGAATCCAATCTGCTCCCGACTGTCTGCCCTTCGAGGTCGAATAGTGAGGTCTGAGACTCACCCGCTTGCAAGGACACAGAGCCCCCGTTGATGGTCAGTTCACCGACCGAGCGCGGCACCAAGCCGGCATAGCCCGAGGCGTTTGCAAGCGGCGTACCCACCCACGCGACGCCGTTGTAGACCCCGCTCTGGCGCATATCGATCTGGATAGCGATCCCGCGGAACGGGCCATTGCGCTGCAGCGGCGAATCCGCCAGTTCCGACCCGCGTAATTCAACGGATAGGATGTTGTTGGAGACTGGGGCGCTGGCCCCGGTCGAGCCGGCTACATCAATGAGCGAGCCGGGATCCATGTAGATCTGTCCGCCGGAAAAGACGAAGGAATACGGAGGAACACTGAATTCGGACTGCAGCCATTTACCCGCCCTGAGCCTGACGCTGCCACCTGGGGCTAGAAGCGTGGAATCGGCCTCCAAATGGATGCCCAAGCCTTCCATGTTGACCACGGAATTGAGAGCCAGCGTGGTCCCGATGGTGGTCTCGGCGCTCCCCAACTCCGGCAGGATCCGGGTTACGCTGCCGGTGCCAATCGTGAGCGTCCCTGTAGCCCGGGAGAGGAACGGGGCCACAGTCGAGGCCTTGCCGATGGTCGAAGAAGTCGCCGGGTTGCTGATGGCATCGTAGCTTGCCAACAGGTCGACGCGCCCATTGAGGGACACCGTTGTCGAGCTGTCTACGATTCCCCTCTGGTTGACCGACTTGCCCACCATCATCAAGCTGGCCCGCGGTATGTCCACCCACCCTGAATTGGTCACTGTCCCTGCGTAGGCTGGAGAGTTATCTTTGGAAACAGCGCCGACGTAAACATCCAGCCCGCGCAAGCTCGGGTCAGAACTGGAATGGGCGGCGACGCCCACCTGCAAACCGGCGGCGAGAATGGTCTGGCCGTCGGGAGTCGAGATGGTCCCTTCGTTGGTCACGTTTGCTCCCACCAACATCACGCGTCCCCCGACTTTGGCTGCATTGGAAGGGCTGCTGAGCACCGCCCCTTCCTGCACGCTTACAGCGCCAACGCGCCCGCTGGGGGTCAACACCTCCGGCGGCGTAAACGCAGGCGTCCCATTGGCCCCAGCACTCAAGGGCAATGCAGAAAATAGAAACTGCGCGTCCGGATTATTGAGGAGTCCGCGAGTCAGCAAGTTATCGTTGATGGGCAACGAAGAAGCGACAAAGGTATGGAAGCTGACCTGGCTGGAACCGCCGAAGATGATGCCGTTCTGGTTAATGAGATAAACTGTGCCGTCGCCGCTCAAGGAGCCTAGGATCTGGCTCGGGACACCCGAGGGGTCCAGGATGCGGTTGAAGGCAATCCAGTTGTTGCTGCCGTCCTGCTGGGTGCCCTTGCGCTGGTTGAAGGTGACTGTCGTGTTCTTTCCAACGTTGAAGCTCTTCCACGTCAACACCGCTTGCGGCTTTGTTTGGAGAATCTTTACAGCACTCCCTCCATTGCGCTTCTCCTCAGTGGGCAACAGCGCACCGCGCCACAGACTTGGCGACTCGCCCGGTTGCGGGTTCGCTAGATTCACGGGAACGCCTGGAGCCACCTGCAACCCGCCAATCACTAAGCCGTTCGGGACATCTGGAAGCTTGACCCCAGGATGATTGGGATCAAAGCCGAGGTTGTTTACACCACGCCGGGCCAGGTCGCGGGCAGACTTCTGCAAGGCGCTCATGGAGTCCATGACCTTGGCGTTGCGGGCAAGGACATCCCTTGCATTGGCCGCCGCTTGGGCCGCAACGGCGGCAGCAGCGGACCCGGGAGCCGGGCTGCCTGGCTTTCCCCCCATCCCGGCGCCCCCGCGCAGGATGTCTCCACCCAAGGCAGGCAGGCTCAGGGCTCGAGCCACGCCCAATCCCAAACCAGCAGAAATGGCCGCCGCCAACGCATTGCGCGGACTCCGACCGATGCTTCCATGACCATCCAACATGGCCGCGCTTTGGCAGTGGAGCTTCACTCCCTAGCCTTTAGCTGTAGCGCCTTGCCTGCGTGGCAGTGCACCAGATTTCCCAACGTGTCCCGTAGCGTCCCGGGCAACGACTCTTGAACCGTGGGCGCGCCGACTGTCGTGTTCGCAATCCGATGATGATCGAGTGCCATGGTATGCCTTAGGTCGCAAACTTCGCTTCCGGAGATGGCACGTCTAAGACGCCCCCGTTACAATTCTGTGAAGGCCCACAGGAAGAGCCACCCCAGCAAACCCGCCATCAGAATGTGTTAGCAACCGTGTGCCCCCACCCTTTTCCCCGTACCGGGAATTGGGCTGGGGCTACGAGTTGATTGGATTGTTACTTATGGATCACTCCCACCGCACCGCTCTCAGCCTGCCCAATGGGATTGGTGGTGCCGGGCAGATACAGGAAGAATCCGGAGGCCGTGTTGGTTTTTTGGAAGACGACTCCGGAGAGAGCCACCTTTTTGGTTGTCGTACCGTAAGTGAAGATGCCTGTGAGTTTGCCACTTGCCCCAGCGAGGGTCACCTTGAGATCGGCTGCGGAAACAGACGCCGGACTCACTCCCAAGATTGTCACCTTGCTTGTCTTGTTGAGATTACCGTCGTTGCTGGTGTTAGCCTGCAAGCCTTCGGTCACAATCGTCAGGTTGTTGGTCGTACTATCGGTCGAACCAATTGCCCCCGCGCCAAGCACCGTGTCCGGGTTCGGCGGATTAGGAAGGGCGAGAGTCGCAGCTTTTGGAGCGATGAACTTGGAAGCAGCGAAATCCAGTGCGATCCCGTTGGCCCATCCGTCGGCATAGGTTTTCTGCCCGGCCAATCCACTCGGCTTGAACCACTGCATCGACCCAGTCGCATCGGAATCCACCACGTTCGGATCGAAGGTGACGTTGCCGATGACAAACCCCCGTTTTCCATACAACGGGATGAAGACGGGCCATTCATTGCTCAAGGAGATGGCGTTGGAGTAGGAGATGGGCGACCCGTCTGCGAGTTTTCCGACTACCTTGACCATGCCGTTCCCCGACAAGGTGATCGAACCAAACCCGTTCCCCTGGGGATAGCGGATGGCTGGCACACCATTGTTAGGGGCGTTCATTGCACCAAGAATCGCCGTGTACTTGCCCTTTTCCTTGGTGGGATCCAGCAACGTGACAGGCACATTCACGTATGGGGCTGGAGGCGAGAGCTTCTTGGAATAGAGTGCTTGATCCGCTTTTGGAATCGTTGCCAGAACGGTTGTGCCAGCTTGGTTCGTAAGCGTCCCGGTGATCTTATGTCCGCTATTGGTGGTGTCCAAGGTCAGGGTAAGGAAACCAAGGGAGATGTTGGCCGGAGTCGCTTTCTTGACCAACTCGAAGCTCGATGTTTTAGCGACACCGAACGCAGCCGTCCCATCGTTGAGGAATACCCCTTTGATTGGGAGAACCCCTCCAGCCAAGGTCGCTTTCCCGGTAAACAACCCGGTCGACCCGACGGTGACGGTAATCAAACCATTGTGGTTGAGTTGCACGCCATTGTCCGCGTCGGCAAGGATCAGACCATTGTAAGTGCCCGCCAAAAGCGGACGCAGATTGTGGAACGTGACGCTGCGCGTGTCTTGGGAGATATTGTTCTGGAGGTCGTAGGCTTTGACCAAGACAACGTTGGTGCCCTGCTCAGGAGTCACAGACAGACTCCACGGAATGGTTCCGGAAGCGTCGGGGACTGCAAGGGTTGCGCTCTGGGCAACTCCGCCATTGAGGAGCACTTCCACCTTGCTGACGCCTTGGGCATCAGACACCGTTCCCCTCACATTGACGCTCGCCGATGTAACCGTGGCATTGGCCCGCGGACTGAGGACCACCAACTGGGGCGCATCCAAATCCACGTTGAGTATGGTCGCCGTGGCTGTGCCTTGGGCTCCAATCCCGACTCCACCGGTTGAGGTTCCCAAGGAGAGCAGGACAGTTTCCGGACTCTCCGAGACCGCATCCGATTTAATGGTGATAGCGAAGGTCTTCGGTGCACTGTCGCCATCGGCCCAGTTGAGGGTGACCGGCAAGCCAGTGTAATCGGCTGTAGCGGTTGCCGTTCCGCCCGCGAGAGCTGAGACGGTGATGCCGACGGCCCCATCAGATCCGCCGGTCCGATTTACGGTAACGGTCAGTGTGGTATCCCCGCCGCTGCCTTCGTTGCCCTGGTAACTGCTCGCACTGAAGGCCAGCGAACCCGGCACCGGCGTCACCACCGGAGTATAATCGGTTATGGTCACCGTCGAAGAGTTCGGGCTAATGATAGCCGTATCCACGGAAGGCGCGGACAGGTCTACGGTAAACGTCCGGTTTCCCTGGCTTCCTGCCCGGTTGAGGATTGGGATATCGAGAGTCTGGCTGGTTTGCGTCGCATTGAAGGTCAATTGAGTACCGGCAACGGCAGTGAAGTCCGTCCCGCCAAGTGCCGTCCCATCGGCCGTCGCTAAC
>JAYVTN010000350.1:0-2186 GCA_043788785.1 Spartobacteria bacterium
ACCACCGGCCTCGCTGAGTCCGCCGGCCATGCCCAATCCGCCGCCGAAAAGGTTTAGACTTCCGGAAAGGTAGTGGCCTTGGGAGATCTCGTCAATGCCAGTCCCCATTTGGTAGCCGGAGCGTGCCGCGTTGGCACCCTGCAGAGTGGCGTACCCGTAGTAGGCGCCTTCGGAACCGGCCCGTGCCACGTTTCCAGCTCCAAGGGTCACGGCAGTAATCAAGGTCTCCCGACCAATCGTGGACAGGACCCGGCTTCCGGTGTAGAAGCCGCCCTGGTATTGGTCCGAATCGGTCCAACCAAAGTGATCGCTCGCCCCAAAGGACAGGGTGCTGGCCGCTATTGAGGCACCACCTTGTGCCCCATCCTGGGATCCTCCCAACATTGCCCCCACCAAATAACCCCTATCAAAACTGCCACTCGAGTTCCCCGGCGAGCTTCCGCCATTATAGCCTGCGCTGATCCCCTTCGCCAACCGTCCGTCGGGATCACAACCATTGACCGGGTCGCCGTTGGCATAGTCATAGAGACTCACGCTGGAGCCGTGGCCAAGCGGATCCGGGGAGAGGAACCGGCCGCTCTGGGGATCGTAATAGCGGGCCCCCAGGTAATAAAACCCGGTGCAATCGATGTAATGGCTGCGCCACAGGGTCGCTTGCGCCACGGAATGGCTGCCGTCCACAGCCACGGCCGTCGAGCCAGGCAACACGCCATAACCGCCAACGTTTGCGGGGTTCCACGTCGTGACGCCACCGCTGACCGATGTTCCACTCTGAACGTGCGGTCGCCGTCGCGGGCCAACTCAGTTTGAATTCGTTTTTCGCAAAAGCAAAGGGACGGCCCAGATCGGCACCTCGCCCGATGACCAACCCACCGTCAGCCTGTCGTATAGTAGGAAGCGCTAATTTCGCTATCTTTGCGGCAAGTGATCAGAGGTTCCGGCTATGATTCTCCCTTTTGATTGGAGTCGGCATTAATCTTTGCCGCATATCGTTTGCACTCGTCAAGGAGGGCGTCAGGATCCGTTCCGGTAAATTCTACGCTAGGACCGGCGTCAGCCTTCCCTCCCACTTTGTAAACATTGGCCGAAATCTCCTCTCCAAAAAATGTCCATCCCGGAAGCTCATCAAATTTCTTGTTCATAATTTCTTGATAATTCCGCGTTTAAGCAACACGTCCAAAGTTACAGGCGAAATGAATTGCTCGCCCAATCCAACTTGACCAAACGCCGGAGCGACGACGCCAGCATCCACGGGGAACGGTTTCAAAACCTCAAATGATCTCAAACCTTGGCCAGCAGTTCCCGCAGGCAAGGCGCGCATCGCTTCCGGCGTTCCCGCTCTCCCAAAGAATCGTGAGATACCACTTCCTCCATACCGGTCAATGACAGTACCCGGCATAAGGAATTTTGACTCCGTCGCTCCAAGGAACCCATTGTTTACCGGATAGAAATTGGCAAGCGTCGTCGTAGTGTTCTGTGAGACCGTCGTTGTCGTCTTTGCGGCGGAAATCCCAGCACTCTCCATTGATCCCAGGCCAAACCGTTCTGTTCCAATGGCTTCAACCGCGTCCAAGGCATGAATGCCAAAGTTCACAAGGTTCTGGCCTTCGGGGGTTGATAAGGCGAATCCAACGCTGCCCGTGGCAAGCGCGGTCTGTGAAGCAATCGTTGCCGAAGTTAAGAGCGTTCGGGCTCCAGCGATAACATATGCGCCGCCTGTAATCGTCCCCGCCGCATATAACCCAGCGGTCCCGGCTCCCGAAAGATATCGGGACGCGGTGTAGACTCCGCCATCATATTGCGCTGAGTCTGTCCACCCAGCCCGATCAGACGCTCCAAGGGTCAGATTATTGGCCGCGATCGAGGCACCACCTTGTGCCCCATCCCGGGATCCTCCCAGAATTGACCCCATCAAATAGCCCCCATCAAAACTGCCACTCGAGTTCCCCGGCGAGCTTCCGCCATTATAGCCTGCGCTGATCCCCTTCGCCAACCGCCCATCCGGATCACATCCATTCACGGGGTCGCCGTTGGCATAGTCATAGAGACTCACGCTGGAGCCATGGCCAAGCGGATCCGGGGAGAGGAACCGGCCGCTCTGGGGATCGTAGTATCGGGCACCCAGATAATAAAACCCGGTGCAATCGATGTAATGGCTGCGCCACAGGGTCGCTTGCGCCACGGAA
>JAYVTN010000351.1:0-6290 GCA_043788785.1 Spartobacteria bacterium
AAAGTTCGCGGGCCAACACGACACGTTCGATCCCCAACTCCCGTGCAAAGGCGACGCCTTCCGGAGAGGTAATCGACATCTGGGTGGACGCGTGGATGGGCAGCTCCGGCGTGATGACTCCGGCCAAACGCACCAAGCCCACATCCTGCACGATCAAGGCGTCCACGCCTGCCCGGCTCAGGAGCCGCAGATATTCCGCAGCCGCTTCCAGTTCTCCGGTAAAGACCAGGGTGTTGACTGTCACGTAGGTTTTGACTCCGTAGAGATGGCAAAACGCGACGACCTCAGGGAGCTGCTCCTCGGTGAAGTTTTCCGCCCGGATGCGTGCATTGAAACGCGGGAGCCCGAAGAAAACGGCGTCAGCCCCGTTAGCCACGGCCGCACGCACGCAATCCCAGTCCCCTGCGGGAGCGAGCAACTCGGGATGCGTGTCGTGGGCAGTCATGATTATGGACTACTTGTCAGCCGCTACCGCGCGATTGAGCGCGCTGAGGACTGCTTTAATGGAAGCCAACTCGATGTGGGTATCAATGGCGGCTCCCCATTTCTGGCGGCCATCAACGAGTTTGATCTGGATGTAGGCAATGGCACTGGCCTCCGAGCCCGAGCTCAACGCGTGTTCCCGGTAATAGGCGACCTCGAACTTCGGCGCCCCGGACCGGGCCAAGGCATCGACAAACGCCGCGATCGGGCCATTGCCTTCGCCGGTTATTTCCGAAAGCGCGCCGTCGCGGGAAACCGAGGCTCGGCATTGGAAATGGCCACGTGTGCCCTCGGCGTGGAAATCTTCCAAGGCGAGGGGTTGGGTCCGCTCGATGTACTCCCGCCAGAAGATCTCTTTGAGCTCGAGTGCGCTGACCTCGCGGCCCAGCCGGTCCACCTCGTTATTGGCCAAGGGCCCGAACTCGCGTTGCATGTCCTTGGGCAACTCGATGCCGAACTCGCTTTCCAAAAGGTACGCCACGCCGCCCTTGCCCGACTGGCTGTTGACGCGGATGACCTCCCTGTATTTGCGTCCCAAGTCGTTGGGATCGATTGTCAAATACGGCACGTCCCAATGGGAGCGGCCCTTCTCCCATTCCGACAAGCCCTTCTTGATCGCATCCTGGTGGGAGCCGCTGAAAGCCGTAAACACCAGTTCGCCAGCGTAGGGTTGGCGGGCCGGAACGGTCATCCCGGTGCAACGCTCATAGACTTCACGCAAGGCATTGATTTCCGAGAAATCCAAGCCCGGAGCGATCCCGTGCATGTAGAGATTCATGGCCACGGTCACGACGTCGAGATTGCCGGTGCGTTCGCCGTTTCCGAAGAGGGTGCCTTCAACCCGGTCGGCTCCGGCAAGCAATCCCAACTCCGTGGCCGCGACTCCGGTGCCCCGGTCATTATGGGTATGCAAACTGATGACCGCACAATCACGCCGCTTCATGTTCGTACAGAACCATTCGATCTGGTCGGCGTACACGTTGGGCATCGCCACTTCCACCGTGTCCGGCAAGTTGAGGATGATCGGCTTCTCCGGGGTGGGGCCCCAGACATCCATCACGGCCTCGCAGATTTCCAGGGAAAACTCGACCTCCGTGGCCGAGAAGCTTTCCGGTGAATACTGGAAAGTGACGTCGGTGCCAGCCAGGCGCGGCAACCGGTCCTTGATCAGGCGGGTTCCATGCTGGGCGATGGCAACGATTTCGCCTTTGTGCAACCCGAACACGACCCGGCGCTGGGCGGGCGAGGTGGAGTTGTACATGTGGATGATCACACGCTTGGCCCCCAGTAAGGACTCGAACGTGCGCTCGATGAGATCTTCCCGGGCTTGCACCAATACCTGGATGGTCACGTCCTCGGGAATCCGGCCCCCTTCGATGAGCCGTCTCATGAACTCAAACTCCGTGTTGGAAGCTGCCGGAAAACCCACTTCGATCTGTTTAAAACCGCACCGCACCAAAGCGTCGAAAAGCTCCAGCTTTTGGGACACGTTCATGGGAACGGCCAAGGCTTGATTGCCGTCGCGCAAATCCACACTGCACCATTGCGGGGGCTGGGAGAGCGTCCGGCTTGGCCATTGGCGCTGGGGCAAGTGCACTGGCGGGTACGCTCTATATTTACTGCTGGGATTGGAAATCATGGCTGAAAAGACTGTCTAAAGGTGGCGGAGAGAGCTTGGAAGCCGAAGGCTACCTCCACCAAAGCAGCCCTACCGACTAGGTTACGCCTGAAGAGCTCCGCGGGTGGCACGCAGCGAGGCGTGCCCGGAAAACCCGGGGAGCAACGTAAGTCGGATGGTCAGCAGAAAACCCATGTGGAGGGGAGATCCTAGCAGGGGCGTCCCGGGGTTGCAACGCCGGAGCCGCCCCCGTGCTCGTCCTTGTGGTCGGTTCCGGCTCTTGAGAACGAGGCCGCCGAATGACAAGGGAGGAAAACGCTCCGACACAGTGCGGGACGGAAAACACTCCCGAGACGGTTCGGGACGGAAAACACTCCCAGACGGAGAACGCTCCCAGACAGTTCCGCTTGCTCCCAGACAGTACGACGGAGAACGCTCCCAGACAGTTCCGTAAGAGGTGCTCAAGCCGGGATAAGTCATCTCGGGTTCCCAGTCAGTCGTGCTCCCAGACAGTGCAGGTCGCGGAGACAGCGCAGCAATACCAGACAGCGCAGCGCTCTCCCAGACAGTGCAGCTCTCCCCAGACAGTGCAGCTCTCCCGCCTCTCGCCGGACCGTGGCTGTTCTGGTACAGGGTGGAGTTGTCTCGGCAGCGACGCCAGACCGTGGAGCGTCCCAGACAGCGCAGCAGTGGGGCGGGGGCTCGAGTCTTCTTCGTGGCCGGTTCCGACTCTTAAGAACGAGGCCGCCGAATGACAAGGGACGGAAAACGCTGCGCGAGTACAGGGACGGGGACCAAGGGAGGTACACCTAGTCACCTACGACCCGTAGGCATCCATTATCCTGCTTTAGACTTTAGCCACACTCCCAGAGCGTGTATTGCTCTGGGCTGCTGATGAATCCGCTCGAACAGCGCATCAAATACAAGTTCCGCAATTCGCTGCTTTTGGCGGAGGCTCTCACGCACCCTAGTCTGGGACACGAGACTCAAAGGCATCACTTTGATAATCAACGACTTGAGTTCCTCGGGGACGCTGTCCTTCAACTCATTTTCACCGAGTATCTTTTCGACCAGCATCCCGAGTATGCCGAGGGGCTCCTGACCAAAACCCGGGCCCGCCTGGTCTCCCGGGAAGGGTTAAAGGTCCTGGCCTCCGGGATCGAACTTGGGAAATACCTGATGATGGGGAAAGGAGAGGAAACCAGTGGCGGCAGGGACCGGGCCTCGGCTCTAGCCGATGCGTATGAAGCGCTCATTGGGGCCATGTACCTGGATTCCGATTATGTAACGGTTCGCCGCGTGGTTCTCACGGAGGCACGTGAAATCCTGGAGAACCTCCATGGCGATCCTACCGAGGTCAATCCCAAGGGGCGTCTGCAGGAGATTCTCCAAGCCATCTCGCCCGTTAGCCCCACCTATCCGATCATTGACCAATCCGGGCCCGAGCATCAAAAGCAGTTTATTTCCAAGATCGTGTGGTCGGGCATCGAGCTAGGGGTCGGCGAGGGCCGGAGCAAAAAGGAGGCCGAAGTAGCCGCTGCCCGCGATGCTTTGGATAAGGAAGCGTGGCACAATGGGTCGCTTCCGAAGCCGCCCAGGGGTCCCGAGTCTCCGCAAGCGCCTGTTCCTACCAAAAAACCGGTACGCTCCCGGATAACCCGCTCAGTGAAGAACCCTCTCAATAACTCGCCAATAACTCCGGAATAGAACCAACAACCTCCAAAAACTCGGGGTTTTTGGTAGCTTCCCGATCAGGGCTGCCTGGTTGTTCGCACGTTAACATTGCCGTGGAACCCTTGCTGGCAGGTAGTGGAACCCCTTTTGTGGAAGTTATTCACACCCTTACTGCTGAGATGTATTCCTTGGTTAAAGATTAATTCAATCTCAGAGCGGTGAACAACTCCTCTGAAACGATTGCTCGATCAATTGCCCAGGAACTTGACGATCTGCTCAGCCAGGCGTTGTCCGATCCCGGTGATCGAGGCAATTTCTTCAATCGACGCCTTCTTGAGCCGGGCGACACTTCCAAAACGCTTTAGCAGGGACTTCTTGCGCGTTACCGATACTCCGGGGCATTCATCGAGGATACTCTCAGCAATCCGCCGCTTCATCAGAAGCTGGTGGTAGCCATTGGCAAACCGGTGGGCTTCATCCCGAATCCTCTGGAGCAACTTCAAGGCACCCGTCTTGTGGGAAAGCCGGAGAGGTTCCGGAGTGCCGGGCCGGTAGATTTCCTCGAATTCCTTGGCCAACCCGACAATGGGCAGGTTGTGGAGGCCAAGGCGTTGAAGTTCCTTGCAAGCGGCCCCAAGCTGCCCGCGGCCGCCATCGACGATGACCAGGTCAGGCATGGTGCCCAGCTTGAGGCGGCTGCTGCCGTCCACAGAATCTTCCTGGGAGAATTCAGGAGAATAATCGATGGAACCCTCCCCTACGGTTTCAGGGGCGTTTTGGGCCGAATCCTTGAGGCTAGCCCGGGACTCGACCAAAAGCCGGCTGTATCGTCGGCGGACAACCTCCGCCATACTGGCGAAATCGTCCTGGCCTTTCACGGATCGGATACGGAACCGGCGATAGTGCTGGATTGAAGGACGCCCTTCGAGAAAACAAACCATGCTGGCCACAATGTGGGTGGAGCTGATGTTGGAAATGTCGAAGCATTCCATACGGTAAACCGCGCGGCCCAGGCCCAACACTTCGGCCAATTCGGCTATATCCGCCTTGGGGTCGATGCCAGCGCCGACCCGGATCCCGGCGGACCGGGTATAACGATGCATGGGTTTGGTCGTTTTACGCAGATCCTCCATGAGATTGCGGAGTTGCGCGGCGCGTTCAAAGTCGAGAATGGCAGCGGCGGCCTGCATTTCTTCCTCGAGTTGAGCCAGGAGCTCCTTGGACTGGCCGGAGAGCAGCTCGCATGCCTTGTCGATGCGCTCGCGGTACTGTTCGGCGGTCAGGTCGCTGAGTTTAGAAGGCACCTGGTAGGTCGAACTCTTAAGCTCCCGTTCGGTAGGATTACCCCTGCCGAAGGTCAAGACCCCGAATTTCTTGCGCAAGAAATTGAGCGTCTGCCGTAGGGCACCGGAATCGGGGAAAGGGCCGAAATAGCGGGCGCCTTCGTCGTTTTTGAACCGGGTTAAACGGAAGCGCGGCCAGGCCTCGCGGAGGTCGACTTTGACCATCAGGAAGCGTTTGTCGTCCCTGAAGCTGATGTTGTACTTGGGCCGGAACTCCTTGATCAGCCGCCCTTCCAGTAGCAGCGCTTCAGGCTCGCTGTTGGCGGTGTGCCATTCGAAATCCCAGACACTCTCCAGGAGCGCCCGGGTTTTGAGGTCCGCCGTGAATTTGCGCGACGGCATGAAATACTGCCCGACGCGATTGCGCAGATCCCGCGCTTTGCCCACGTAGATGACGCGCTGGAGACGGTCGCGCATGAGGTACACCCCGGGTTTGTGGGGAACTTCACGCATCTTTGCGCGGAAATCGGCTTTTTCGCGGGAAATCGGCATCGAACCACAAGCAAAAACTGGAAAGAGACGATGGGAAAGCGGAATTTCCGCTAGGTGCAAACCGGGGTGGCTTCCGAACCTTCGGGATGGGCAACCAGCGTATGAATGGGATCATCCCCCGCCACCTCCGGGGCGAATCTCCCTATGATCTCCTACCCCTCACGGAGATCGCCCTACGCCCGAGGCGAAGAGACGGCAAAAAAGGCCATCGCCCCCAAACCTGGAGGGTTAAAGGAAATTAGCCCCGGGTTCCCAACCCGAGGATCGCCGCATTTTCGAAGCCGCCCCTAAGGGGGTGGGGGAAGCCCGGCTACATCGAAGGCTCCCTACATCGAAGGCTCCCAGACAGCTCACCCCTGCACCCCATCTCATACCGAATAGAGTACCCGTCCCTCTGCTAGAAAGCCCAGACAGTTCACCCCTCACCTTGCTGGAACGCGAGAAAGGCACGCCCAACGCGAGAAAGGCACGCCCAGACAGTTCACCCCTCACCGGCAAAGGGACGTCACCGGCAAAGGGACGGGTACTCGGGCTACCTCGAAGGCTCCCAGACAGTTCACCCGTGCACCATCGAAAGGCTCCCAGACAGTTCACCCCTGCACCAGTTCCAGCTGACTACCGAATAGAGCACCCGTCCCTTCTTTGCTAAAACGCCCACTAAAACGCCCATTTGTGGCACC
>JAYVTN010000352.1:0-2214 GCA_043788785.1 Spartobacteria bacterium
CCGTACGGGGTCATTGAAAGTAACGGGATTCAAGTTACAGGCGTCAGCGAAAAGCCCGTGTTCAACTTCTTCGTGAACGCCGGGATTTATCTCCTGGAACCTTCGGTTCATGCGTACATCCCCTCGGGGGAACGTTTCGACATGACCGATCTCATCAAGTGCCTCTTGGCCGCAGGTCGCCCAGTGGCCAATTTCCCCGTCGTCGAATACTGGCTGGATATCGGCCAGCACGCGGATTACCAGCGGGCCCAGGAAGACGTAAAAAGCGGAAAGTTTAATGGCTCCTAATTTGCAAAGCTCATTGGCGCCCGATGGCACGGTGTACCCCGTCCCGACCCCGGAAGCGGTCGTGGCCGGGTTGGCGGAAATCCGGGCGCGTGCAGCGGATAAACGCGTGGTTGTCGTCCAAGGACTTGGGTTCGTCGGTTCAGCGGTGGCCGCCGTGGTCGCAGCTGCCCGCAATCCGGATGGATCGCCGACTTACTTTGTTGTGGGCGTGGATCTGGCGACTGCGGGCGCTTATTGGAAAATCGCAAAGCTTAACGAGGGCAAGGTGCCCATTGCCTCCCCGGACGCGGAGTTCGACCGGTTGGTTCATGAGGCCGTGAATGTGACCGGAAACCTGTGTGCGACAGGCTCCCAGGAGGCATACGGCTTGGCCGAGGTGATCGTCGTCGACGTGCATCTCGATGTGATCGACCGGGCCGTGCGTGCCCCGGATGATATCCAGATCAATCTGGCGGGGTTCGAAGCCGCCATCCGCGCTGTGGGCCGCGGCATGCGTCCCGACGCCTTGGTTTTGGTGGAAACCACCGTCCCTTTCGGTGTGTGCGAGAAGGTGATCCTGCCGGCGCTCCAGCAGGAACGCTCGATTCGCAGCATCCATTCGCCCCTCTATCTGGCCCACGCCTATGAGCGCGTGATGCCAGGCCCGCGCTACATCGATTCGATCCGACGGTTTTGGCGCACCTTTTCCGGCATCGATCCGGCATCCGCACAGCGGGCCCGGACTTTCCTGGACTCTTTCATCAACACGACCGAGTTCCCGTTGCGGCAGTTGGAAAACACGGCCAGCTCGGAGATGGCCAAGATTCTCGAGAACTCGTTTCGCGCAGCCAACATCGCTTTCATCCATGAGTGGACGCTGTTGGCCGAACGGGCCGGCATCAATCTATGGGAAGTGGTCGATTCCATCCGGGTCCGCAAGGGGACCCATGACAATATGCGGTACCCCGGGTTTGGCGTGGGCGGTTACTGTCTGACCAAGGATTCGCTACTGGCCCAGTGGTCGGCGCTCAACCTATTCGGGAGCGACCATGTGCTCTCGGTGACGATGGAAGCCTTGCGTATTAACCACGAGATGCCCCTCCACAGCTTGGGGCTGCTCAAGGAGCTGGCCGGAGGCGAGCTGGCGGGCAAACGGGTGTTGGTCTGCGGGATCTCCTACCTTCCCGACGTCGCCGATACCCGGAACTCGCCCACCGAAATCTTTGTGGATGAATTGGCCAAGACCGGGGCGGAAATCCTGGTCAACGACCCGTGTCTGCTGGCCTGGCTGGAACGTCCGGACGTGCAGCTCGCCCCGGATCTGCTTGCCTCCCTGGCCCATGTGGATGCCGTGATCTTCGCGGTCCCCCACGCCGCCTATCGCCGTCTGGAGGCGGGTAATTTCCCCAAACCGCTCTTGATCGTGGACGCCAACAACGTCCTCGACGACGCACGAGCCCGGAAGCTCCACGCGCAGGGCTGTCGCTTGGCGGGAGTCGGCAAAGGCCATTGGCGCAGCCTGGCCGCCCACTAGCCGCCGCAGCCCCGCAGCGCCTTTGGCACGGGCTCCGGATCTGGCATGGGCTTCCAAGCCCATGGATACAGCCCGCAGGGGGCTGTTTGAAACGGGAAGTGACATACGGTACTTCCCTCAATCGGGCCTGCAGAGTGCGCAGGCTTGCAAGCGGCTCCCTGGCGGCGGTGTTCTGCGGTTGTACCGGACCCGACGGGGTCAGTGCGGCCGATGTGTCTCGAGGATCTACCCTAACCTGGAGGGTCGAAGGAAAATAGCCCCGGGTTGCGAACCCGGGGATTGGCGCGGTTTTGAGGCCGCCCCGGAGGGTGCGGGGGACTTTGCTTGGCACTTCGACATTGCTTACCAACCCCGTCAGCGATGCTCCTGCGGGGGCAATCCACCCCTTTGTCGCCAAAAGTTCAGTTGCGGAT
>JAYVTN010000353.1:0-2907 GCA_043788785.1 Spartobacteria bacterium
TTGTTGCAATCCACGCAGATGAGATGGTTGTGGTTGGGATGATCCACATAGTTGGGGTCGTAGAACTTGTAGTCCTTGCCAAAGTCCATCTCCTTGAGCACTCCGCAGTCCACCAACAAGGGCAGCGTGCGGTAGACGGTGGCTCTGGATACGGAGGGATCAATCTTCCGGGCCATGCCGAGGAGGTCCTCGGCCGTGTAATGATCGGTCGTGTTGAAAGCGGCCTCGATAATAGCGTCCCGCTGGGTGGTCTTGCGCAACCCTTTGGCCTGGATGAAATCGTAAATGCGTTGGCGGACTACCGCGTCCATATCCCACTAGTATATGCGGCGTTCACGTCGGCCGGCAAGTCCCGCAGCTTGTCATGTCCACATCCGCCATCCCACATCCCGCCACGCAATGGAGCATGGGGAGGCCACAGAGGGCTGGGTCCGAACCCAAGCCAGCACTCCCCGAATCCAACGGAGCAGCCGCGAGTCCTAGGGTATCGTCGCTGGAACCTACCCTAGGGCAGTCCGCCGCAATTAGTGCACAGAATAAAGAGCCTGAGAACCTATGAATAGCTGCCGCCAACTGTGCCGCCGCTGCCCTCTACGCATCTTCCTGCCGTTCAGGGCTGGAAGCCCATCCCGCCAGCTCTCGGAAGGCGCATGTTTGCATTCGCCGTGTCGCATAACGTGCGCTATTGTGTCGTAAGCTTACACTGGTAAACACTTGCAGGCCCTTACCGCTATGCCCAACTCTGCCTCTTCTAGACTGGTTCTGGCTCCCTACTCCGAGCCCGCTGTCATCGAAGCTGCCCGGCAAACCCTCCAGTCCCTCGGCAGCCAGCCCAGTTGCGGGTTTGTCTTTGCCTCGGCCGATTACCGGCCGCATCTGGAGGATTTCCTCGAATTGGTCCAACTCCACGCTCATTTGCCCGTCCTCGTGGGCTCCAGTGGTTCAGGGCTGGTGGGTACGGCCGCTGAAGCCGAGAATCGCAGCGGCTTCTCCTTGTTGCTGCTTCATTTGCCGGAAACCCAGGTCCATGTGGCAGAGATTTCACCGGCTAACGCGGAAGCCTCCAGCAAAGAGGCGGGTTACTGGCAACACGTCACAGGGATTGCCCCTGCTGACGTGGACGCCTGGACGGTTTTAGCGGATCCCTTGACCCTCCCAGTCGAGGAGTGGCTTTCGGAATGGAACAAGTCCTATCCCGGGATCCCGACCATTGGCGGAGCGGCAAGCGGCGGCCAAAACGGCCAGGATATTTTCCTTTTCCATGACCGCCACCTCACCGCGGGCGCTGTGGCCATCGGTTTCAAAGGGGGGTTTTGCATGCATACGGTCGTTAGCCAAGGTTGCCGGGCGATTGGCCAACCCTTTACCATCACCGGGGCCGAACGCAATTTCGTGACCTCCCTGGGCTCGAGGCCCGCTTACGAGATCCTTCAGGAAACTTTCGACGCGTTGCCGGATTCGGATAAAACCCTCGCCCAAGGCAATCTCTTCGCAGGGTTGGCCATGTCCGAGTACGTTGACGAGTTTAAGACCGGGGATTTCCTGATCCGCAACCTGTTGGGCGCGGACCCCCAGCATGGCGTCCTCGCCTTGGGTGCCTACCCGCGCGTGGGGCAAACCCTCCAGTTCCAGCTTCGAGACGCCCAGAGCGCTGATGCGGAGCTACGCCACCTGACTACTGATAAAGCTAAGGAGGGCATCGCCCCTTTCGCCTCGCTATTGTTCCCCTGTAACGGACGCGGTCGCCATTTCTTTGGCACTGCCAACCATGACGCCGGCCTGCTTCAGAAGGTCTTTGGCTCCCACCCCAGCGCCGGGTTCTTTTGCAATGGCGAGATTGGTCCTGTGGGAGGCAAAAACTTCATACATGGCTACACTGCGTCAGCGGCGCTTTTCAGCGACCTTTGAGCCTCACCCGATCTGCCGTCCAATCATCACCCCGAATGAATTTTCTCCGCCTGTTATCCTGTTTAGTCGCCCTCGCAGCCTTCGGTCCGGCCTCCCCCGGCCAGGAATACGAGGGGGAGCAATTGACCCAGCACGCCTTGTTCGCCAGCACTACGGCGATTGTTCCCGGACAACCGTTCACGGTGGGATTTCACCTGAAGATCGCAGAGGACTGGCACAGCTACTGGCAGTTTAGCGGGGATTCCGGCTTTCCATCCCGGCTTGAATGGTTGCTCCCGGCGGGGTTTAAAGCGGGCCCCATCCAGTGGCCTACGCCACACGCTCGTGTAGACGGCAATCAACTTACCTACGTGTACGAAGGCGAGGTGGTCTTGCTTGTTGAGATCACCCCTCCTTCCTCCCTGGCTGGCCCTACCGCCGTTCTCAAGGCAGATGCCAACTGGCTCGTGTGCAAAAAGACCTGTATCCCAGGCAATGCCTCCCTGACGCTCAGCCTTCCAGTGGGACCCTCGGCCGAACCGGCCAATACAGAATTGTTCACCAAATCCCGCGGCCAGCTCCCAAAAGCGGGCCCCGGGCCCCTGAAGATCGAGTGGATTCAAGCTCCCCAGGAGCTCACGCTCCGGGTCGAAGGCGTCCCAAAAGAGGCCACCTTGGAGTTTTACCCGCTGCCGCCCAGCGACGACATCAAGATGGGGCACCCCAAGGTGGCCGCTCCGGACACCGGCGGTATCAGGACCGTGAGCATTCCTTTTGAGGGCAAGGCCAGCGGCTTGGTGTGGACCGGCGTCCTTGCCGTCCAACAGGGCGCGAATCCGCGTGAGAGTTGGCAGGTCAGCTCTCCAGCAGCCCCCGCTGCACCAGCAACCGGAGCCGCCGCAACGACCGGCCGCGCTACCCCCATCAACATGCCCGCAGAACGCGGGCTCCTGGTGATCCTCTGGAGCGCATTTCTGGGGGGGCTCATCCTCAACCTCATGCCGTGCGTTCTACCGGTCA
>JAYVTN010000354.1:0-9395 GCA_043788785.1 Spartobacteria bacterium
CCCTTATGGACCCTTATGGACCTTTATGGACCTTATGGACCACCAACAGGGCGTTAGGTTCCGCCCGTACCCCCACGGGCCATGAAGCGCCGGTAAATCCAATATCCAAACATCAGCACCCCGGCAATCCACAGCAAGTGGAGGATGCCACTAGTTACGGCCAAAGACACACGCAGGATAATCCAGAGGACCACCAGCACCAAAGCGAGCCACGCAAGAGAGTTCATATGCTTGTTCCCTCTCCCAGAATCGCAAACCCACGGCACTCTGGAGGTAGTCTTTCTAGAAGTCGAAGGGCTCTCCCCCTCATCCCGGAATTCCGTCCGTCCCGAGCTCTCTTCCTTTGGGCCCGGATTTTACCACGAATCCCCCTGTCCTGCGGACGGAGACATTCGCCCGGGGCCTGTGCGGACTAGGCCCACACTCCGCCCTTGGGGTCAAGAAGGCCCACCAATCTATGCCTCATCTGCGGAGTATGGGGCCTGCCATGTGATTCACGCTGCGCTTAGGGCCGGCTCCGGGTTGTGGAACGAAAGGGTGACCGCTGTGCCTGTGCTGTCGGTCTGGAAACTGAGGGCACCGTGGAGCTGCCGCGCGAGGTCGCGCACCAATTGCAGCCCGAACGTTTTTGGCCGCCCGAGGCCGACTCCCTCCGGAATGCCGATGCCATCGTCGCGCACGCACAACTCAAGGTGGTCGCCGCCCACAGGCCGCAGGCTCACGCGAATTCGGCGCCCCCTTCCCCTTGGAAAGCCATGCTTGAGCGCGTTGGAAACCAACTCGGTGAGGATGAGCCCGAAGGGGATGGCTTCGTCGAGGCCGCAATACATTCCCTCGCCAGTGTTGCGCTCCAAGTGGATGGTGCCTGGCTCAATGTTGTACGATTGGAAGAGATCAGGAGGCTGATGGCCGGGCCGAAAACCCAAGGCACATAGGGAGGGATTTGGAAGGGCTCGACCCCTCCCCAATGGGCGAGAATTTTCCGGTATGTGGAATTGGGATCGTTTTTCTCCTCCATCAGACACCCGTCAATCATCTTCAGCAGATCGAGATTAGTGTCCTTGGCACTGGCAAATGTGAACCCCCTCGGGCTGAGCAAAAGGGGAATCGCTTCAATGGAGTACTCCTTCTCATAGTACTGTCCGGTAACGCGCTCGGCCACCACCACAGCCAGCTTGCCTTCTTTGAGAAGTTTGAAGGCATCGACAATGTACTGGGTCTCCTCATACATGGGATGGATCCCGACTTCATTGGCGAGTCGTCTGAAAAAGATCAGGTTAAGATCTTGGCGCAGGCCCCCGACGGGTTGGCCGTCGAGCTCGAAAATGGATTTCCAATGGCTGCCTTTGGCTTTGAAAAGTTGGGTCCAGGTAAATCTTACACCAAGCTCACCAAGGCTGACTGCCGGTCGGTTGCGACTGGCGGTATCCGAAGCTATAAGCCTGGCCAGCCCCAGAGGTTTGAGGGCTTCAAAGGCTCAGGAGTTGGCCTGGAGCGGGACAGCCGGACTCGATACAGAGGCGGATAAAGGAGGAACTCACGCGTGCAAGCTTGCTGAGATCCTCGATACCGAGCGGCTGCCGATCCCGCGCCGAATAGCGGATGTGGTTGGGGGAGTCTTTCATGGGGGGAGGAAGGAAAATAAAAGCTAAAAGCCGAAAGCTAAAAGCTAAAACGGGCGCAGAGCGGAGCGAAAGGGGAAAGCTGAACTCTCGAAGCTAAGACGGGCGCGTGGCTGTGCACCTGTAAACGCGGAAACGCGGAGGGGGCGACGAGAGGCATGCCCCAGCACGCCGCCGTTTCCGCTTTTAGCTTTCCGCTTTTAGCTTTTAGCTTTCCGCTTTCCGCTTTTATTTTCCGTTCGTGGCTTGGAGGAGCTCCCAGGATTTGCCGATAAAGGCGGGTGAGCGCGGGCTGCTGGACATGACGCGGCGCATGGTCGGTTCCGCGAAGCGGCCGAGGGCCAGTTTACGCGTGTTGGCGAGCGCTTGGGCTCGGGCCCCGGGATCTTCGCTGGAAAACCGTTCCACTTCCGCGCTTAAGGCACCCTCCATGGCAGGTGTGATGATTTCGGCCCGTCCCACCATGACCCTGGAGAGCTGCCCGGGAGCGGGGGCGAGCCGGAGGGGCAGGGTGCGGTCGGTCCAGGGCCGGGGAAGCACATAGAGCACGCGCACACCGGATTCTCCCAGCCAAGAGTCATCCCAGGTTTGCACCATGGCTGCGGCTTCGCGCGCGAAGAGTCCGGAGTCCGTCAGCGCGCTTCGGAGTTGAGTGCCTAGCTCCTGGCGAAGCGTTTTGAGGGGTTCCTCGGCAATCGGAATTTGCACGGTGCGGGTTTCGCCCGGGGCGAGGCTCCCGGTTTTGAGCATGCGCCCGCAGCCGTTGGCGCTCCGGTAGACGAACAGCGCTGGGATCGGTTCGGCGCCGGTGTTCTTCAGGTGCAAGGTTTCGGCCTCCGGACCTTCGCTTGTGACTGTCAGCGGGGCGGTGAAACTGGCCACCCCACGGTAGAAAAGAAACTTCTCAGTTTCCATTGGAGCGCCTTCAACCCGCGAGGAGAGCACGGCCGCATCGGTTTGGCGTGCCGCGTAGTAATGGCTGCCCGCGCCGTCCTCGGGCAGAGGCGATGCGGCGCTCTGCGGGGCCGGCCCGAAAGTGATCTGCGGCCAGCGCAAGCCCTTTGGAGCCCCGAAAAGCGCCTTGCCGTTGGCCTTTTCGCGGGGGAAAAGCGCCTGCGGATACCATTCGGTGATGCTTCCCTCCGGAAAGTCCACTGCCACATCCACGGACGTTTTACGTTCGGCGTAGAAATAGATCACCGGAGTTTCCATGCGCTGGGTCGAACTCATGGCGCTCTTGCCGGCTACCAGCACTCCGGGACGTCTTCCTCGTCCTGGCCGGGGTAGGCTGTAAACAAACTTGGGCAAGTCCCACACCGTCAGCGGATTCCAAGTCATCTGCTCTCCGTCGGCGCCTTGCACTGAAGTGAATGTGCCCCACTCGTGGGCGACGTAATCCGCCGTCGGCGCGGCAAAGAGCGCCGGCGCTCCCAGCACCGCAAGAAGCAAGAGTTGGAGGGTTTTCATCGGCCCAGTCTGGAGGGTTCCGGCCCCGGAGTTGTCAGAAACTTGTCAGAGGTTCGGAATTAGGTCGCGCCAGAGGGCACCAAGCGCGGATCGCCAATGCCCTCGCACGGTGCGGGTTGGGCATGCTTAGCTTTCAGCTTTCAGCTTTCAGCTTTCAGCTTTCAGCTTTCAGCTTTTAGCTTTTAGCTTTTAGCTTTTAGCTTTTAGCTTTTAGCTTTTAGCTTTTGGCTTTCAGCTTTTGGCTTTCGGCTTTTTCTTCTACTGGCAGGATTCGCAGACGCCGCCGTTGCGCATGGCTTCGATTGAACAAGCCAGTTGCGCGTCCTCTGCCAGGGTCGCAGGCTGGACGGCCGCAGGCCCCTTACGCTCGCGATGGCTGGAATCAATGGAGGACTTGTTCATCGTCCGTAGATAGTAGGTGGTCTTGAGTCCACGCTCCCACGCCTCGCGATACATGAAGCTGGCTTTGCGCGCGTCGTTGTCGGCCAACCAAAGATTCGTGCTCTGGGATTGGTCGATCCATTTCTGGCGCACGGCCGCGCATTGCAGGATCCACGTGGGCTCGATCTCAAAGGCTGTCTTATAAAGCCTTTTGATGTCATCGGGTACGCGTTCGATGGGCTGGATGGAGCCGTCGAAGTACTTGAGGTCGTTGAGCATCTCGGCGTCCCAGATTCCCAGGCGTTGCAGATCCTTGACCAGATGATCATTGGTACGCACGAACTCGCCACTGAGATTGCTCTTGGTGTGGATGTGCTTATAGACGGGCTCCACGCACGGGGTGCTGCCCATGAGGTTGGAGATCGTCGCGGTCGGCGCGATGGCCAGACAGTTGGAGTTGCGCATGCCTTGACGGGCGATCTTCTCGCGCAGTTTGTTCCAAGGCATCCGGCTCTTGCGGTCAACTGCGATGGGCAGGCCGCGCTCTTTTTCAAGCAGTTCCAAGGTATCCAGGGGAAGCAGACCGCGATCCCACTTGGAGCCCTTGTAACTGGGATAGGTACCGCGCTCGGCCGCCAAATCACTGCTGGCGTCGTAAGCGTAATACGCAATGGCTTCAAGCAACTCATCGTTGAAATCCACGGCCGCCAAGGAATCAAATGGAACGCGTTTGATGTAGAGCGCGTCCTGGAGTCCCATGACCCCCAGCCCCACGGGCCGGTGCCTGCCATTGGCGAGGGCCGAGGCGGGAACGGGATAGAAGTTGATATCGATGACGTTGTCCAACATCCGCATGAGCGTACTGATGGTGGTGCGCAGCTTGTCGTGGTCGAGAGCGCCGTCCTCCCGGAGGTGGCTGGGGATATTGATGGAAGCCAAGTTGCACACAGCGACCTCGTCCATGCTCGTGTTGAGCTCGATCTCGGTGCACAGGTTGGAGTTGTGGATCACCCCGCAATGGTCCTGGGGCGAACGCACGTTGGCGGGATCCTTCCATGTCATCCAGGGATGCCCGGTCTCAAAGAGGGTCTCCAGCATCCGTTTCCAGAGCGCCAGCACCCGCACCTTGCGGCCCCAGATTTTGCCTTCCTCCACCAAACGCTCGTAGTGCTCGTAACGGGCTTCAAACGCGCTCCCATAGATCTCCGGGAGATCGGCGACATCGTTGGTACGGAAGAGCGTCCAGGAAGCGTCCTTGGGAAGGATGCCCTCCGAGATGGCCTTGAGCCGTTTCATGAACAGGTCGGGACTCCAGTGGGCCGTGTTCATGTTGTGGGTGCGACGGCGGTCGTCCCCGGTTTCCTTGCGTAGATCCAGGAAATCCTCCACGTCGGCATGCCAGAGTTCCAGGTAACTGCAAAGGGCTCCGGGCCGTTTGCCGCCCTGGTTGACGGCGATGGCGATATCGTTGGAAACCTTTAGGAAGGGAATGACACCCGAAGACTCGCCGTTGGTCCCATGGATGTGGGAGCCGGTGCCGCGGACAGCAGTCCAGGAACACCCCAATCCGCCCGCCCACTTTGAGAGGTGCGAGAAGCGGCTCCAGGTCTCGGTGATTTCCTCAATGGAATCCCCGCAATACAGGAGGTAGCAGCTGGAGAGCTGGGGACGCATGGTCCCCGAGTTGAAGAGGGTCGGCGTCGACGAACAGGCCCTGCGCGTCTTGTAGACGGAATAGAACTCGCGGGCACGGGCTTCCTTGTCTTGCTCAAGCAGGGAAAGCCCCATGGACACACGCATCCAGAACATCTGTGGCGCCTCCATCCGGCGTTTTTTCCCCGTCTGCGTGTCGCGCTGGTTGATGAGGTAGCGATCGTAGAGGTTCTGGATACCGATGAAGTCGAATTGCAGATCCGCGTAGGGATCCAAGGACTCGGCCAAGGCATTGAGTTCAAAGCCCATCAAGCGCGGATCGAGACGCCCAACTTCAATCCCGCGTGGGACGTACGCGACGAAAGCGCGCCGGTGGGCGTCTTTAAGGGAACCGATGCCGTCGGCAATCTTCCACTGGAGCGTCTCCTCGTAGATATAGCTCAGAAGGATCCGGCCAGCGAAGAAGCGGGAATCCGCGTCAACATCCAAGAGGTTTTTGGCGTTGAGGATGATGGTCTCGCGCTGTTCGTCCGCATTAAGATTCATGGACACACTGCGCAAAAGCCGGGCAATGAGCTCTTCCTCGGTGAGGGTGAGTTCCAGATTGATCTTCGCAAAGGAAATGCGCGCCCGCATGTCCACGAGTTGCTCGCGGGAAGCCAGTTCGAGCTGGCCTTCATCGGCTGGGGGAAGCTCAACCGCCACCTCGCGCAAAGCCGAGCGCCGGGCCCGGTACTTGGCATATGTGAGGGCCACCTTCCCATGGCCTAGATCAATGAGGGTCTCCTCCACGAGATCCTGGAGCTGCTCGACATGGATAAACAGCGGACGCTCCCGCTTGATCCGGAATTCGATCTCAGCTTGGACTTGCTCGCCAATACTAGTCTCAGCGCCTGCTGCCAAGGCGGCAGCGCGCACGGCATTCGTGATCTTGTGGCCCAACCATGGCACCACACGCGGCTTCTCCGAGCCGTCTTGAAGCGCGTCGCGCCGGATGACTTGGGGAAAATCTCCAACCACGGGCTCTGCAACCACGTCGTTGGTTAGGGAAAAAGTAGTCGTGCTCATGGCCGGGGGTGCTGGTTCAGCTGGTTCAGATGAGGTCGTCTTCGCTCGCGTTTTTAACGCTGCCGCTGGTCTGGTACTCCGTCACGCGGGTTTCAAAGAAATTCTTCTCTTTCTTGAGGAAGATCACCTCGTCCAGCCAGAGGAAGGGGTTCTCTTTGACATTGGAAAGCGTTGGCAGCCCCAGGCTGATCAAACGGCGGTCGGCATTGAAATCCACATA
This sequence comes from Spartobacteria bacterium, assembly GCA_043788785.1. Lineage (GTDB taxonomy): Bacteria > Verrucomicrobiota > Verrucomicrobiia > Chthoniobacterales > Chthoniobacteraceae > CAIURC01. The sequence continues at coordinate 6,412 of JAYVTN010000354.1, forward strand.
GGCCTCGAACTCGACCTGGCTCATCCCCACCGTGTCTTCGGGTAGGCAGTCGCGGACAAATTCCTTCTCCAGGACCACGCCTTCCCGCATGAATTCGACCAACTCGGCCCGGAACTCCTGGGTCCAGATATCTGGATTCTCGTTAACGAGTTCCTGGAGGAGGTAACGGCCCAAGGCGATGTGATTGGATTCATCCCGCAAGGTGTATTGGAACATCTGCCCGATCCCGGTCATCTTGTTCTGGCGGAACAGGGAGAGGATCATGGCAAAAAGCGCATAGAACTGGGTGCCCTCCATGACTTGGGTGATCCCGAAGATCGCCTTGGCGAACTTCTGCTTGTCCACGGTCTGTGTCAGATCCATGCCGCGCTTGAGCTCGGGCATCTGGCGGGTGATGAACTCGTTCTTCTTTCGGATCGAAGGGATGTCGCTGAACTTGGCCGTCACCTCATCAATGTCGATGTTCAGGCTCCCGATGATGTGCAAAAGCGAGTCCATGTGGATGGATTCCTCCGCAATCTGGCGCAAGGACGCGTGCTTGAGCTCGGCCGCCGTTAGGTTGTCCTCGATGACGTGAAGAACGGAGTCTCCGACAATGCCCTCGGCCGCCGAAAAATAACCGACCCCGATCTCGATGATCCACCGCTCCTTGGCCGTGAGTGCTCCCGAGTTCCACTGTGTGCAATCCTTGGTCATGTCGATGACGTCGGGCTCCCAGTGGTTGGCTTTCATCTGCTTATAAATTCGATAAGCCTCGTGGTACTTGAGCGGTAGCACGTTCAGCTCCGCCGACCGTTCCCCGTTGATGACCCGCTTGCCTGCCAGCCGCGCCCGGGCTTTCTCCTTGTCCAAACGGAAGGTCTTTTGCCCGATCGTATAGACCACATGGTTGCCTTCCTCCCGGGTACTCATTTCTGTAGGGTCTACAGGGGCGGCGGACATTGGGGGATCAACTACAGCGGTACTCATTTTCAGGATCTACGATTTGGGTTTTAGAAAAGCTCGGGCAATGCGGGTCGGCCTGCCCGCATTGTGGTTTGCGGGCGCGGCAAAGCGACGTGAAAAACAAACAGATTTACGACCGATTTAAGGTCCAACCCGTTGGGAATCCGTAACCTATGACGAAACGGAGACCCCGGCCAGCGCCCACTACAGGTTGTGTAGGGTCGCGGGCCACCCCCTATCCATGGTGTAAAGTGACTAAAACGTCAAAGGAAACCCGAAAGGTTTTTGTTCCCCACGACTCTCCCGCAGGCCGGCGCGCCGCAGCCTCTCCCGCAATGCTTCCCCAAGGGGCTTCCATGGGCGATAATCCCTTGATCGCCGACGGGTTACCGGGCCTTGGCTTGCTGTGATGCGGGGCCCATGCCTCCTGTGCCTGGCCCCGTTGGGCGGGGGCAATCCCGGACCGGTGGGTTTCACGCGGGCGAGACGGCAACGATCCGGGCCACCATGGGCCGACGGAGCGGCGCGGCAGAACTGGACTTTGCGCGCTTTGGCCGTCATCGCTGACAGATTATAGACATGCTTGCCGCACTCGCTGCAAAAGCGTTTGCGTTCGTGGCCGCTCATCGCAGACCAATTGGGCGTGGCACGGCTTGGAAACCATGAGCGGGGGCGCAATCTGTTTCATGCGAAAGACAACTTCCACGGACACCTCTCCATTTCAAGGCGCAACTCCCGTAGTGGTGGAGAGTCCTATCCCATCGCCGCTTCTACCATTCGAGCTCTTTGAGCGATAAAATCCCGATTCCGCTATCAGCCGGGAAATCCATTTCGTTGGCTGTTATCAGCCCCTCCATCCCCGCCACCGATGCACTGGCCAGAAGCTGGAGATCATGCAGCCGTTTTCCTCCGATTTGGAAACGCGCCGCCCAGTTAAGGAATAATTCTCCTGCCTGGATCGATTCTGCGATCAGCGAGGCCCTGCGCCGGAACCGGTCGATATTGTCGAGGGCGGCCTCAATAGCCATACCCAGTCCGTTATTGTGCACCGGACGGGTGGCCACCACGAGATACTCACGGATGACTTGGGTGCCGACAAATAGATCGACCCCTGCCTCCCCGGCTTTTTGGAAAATATCCAAAGCCTGTTGATGGAGAGAGCGCCCCTCATCGGTGGCTTCCAGCAGGATGTTGGTATCCAAGAGTATCTTCTTTCCCCGCTCAATCTTCATAGATTCCCTCACGTGACCAATTCTGCCCACCGGACGTCTTCACCGTCTGCAGTGTGAATGCCCCTGCCGGGACCGGTTCGACCCGCCCCGCGGCCTCCGTAAGCAACGCCTTGAGCTCACCCTGCAATGATCGGTGGTGGCGCAGGGCCTGAAGTTTGAGACGCTCAATGACCACCTCAGGAATTCCCCGAATATGGATCGATTTCATAGTGGTATCATAATGGACCCACGGCCAAGATCAATTGGGAAAGGGGCTTGAGTCGTGTCCCATCAGGCCCAATGGCCTCTCCGGCCCGGCCAAATTGTTCGGGAATGGCCGAAAAATTGCGCCCCAAAGGTGTCGGTTCCTCTTTCCAAGGCGCTTGGGGGGCCACTAGTCTGCCCGCCCCATGTCCAGCGAATATAAAGTGAAACTGGAGGTCTTCGAAGGTCCTCTGGATCTCCTGCTCTATCTGATCAAGAAAGATGAAGTCGATATCTACGACATCTCCCTTGAGCGGATTACGCAGCAATACCTGGAGTTCATGGATGCCTTCAAAGTCCTCGATCTGGATGTTGCCGGCGAGTTCGTGGTCATGGCGGCCAACCTGATTTATATCAAAAGCCGCAGTTTGTTGCCTGTAAGCGTCCAACCGCCGGAGGAGGAGGGTGAGGAAGACGATCCACGCTGGGAATTGGTTCGCCAGCTCATCGAGTACAAGAAGTTCAAGGATGCCGCCGCAAAGCTCGGCCAGCGGGAACTGGAGCAGTCCAACATGTTCACGCGGTTACCGGAGGCGGAGCCGATGCCGGAGCGGCCGTTGGGGG